>JAXDCR010000243.1:0-7758 GCA_034677845.1 Bacteroidales bacterium
ACGACTCCGGTAACAAGGTTCGCGCTGCCGGTTTTCCCTGCCGCACCCTCGGTGTACGCTTTTGCCATCCTCAGGTAACCCTGGCCGAATCCATCGAGGTGCTTGATTGAAACGTAAAAAAAGTAAAACAAAGCAACCATGATCGCCACACTTATGGCCGAATACAAGTATCCTTTGGCATCCAGCTTTCCGTATGCCTCTTCCCGTGAGCTGTCAAGTACCACGGCAACCATGATAATCAGCGTTATGGTTTCAACGACGATCTGAACAATTGCCAGATCGGGGGCTTTCAGCAGAAGAAAACTGATAACAAGGCTGTAGCCGACAATTCCGCAGGCTATGACTGCCGAAAGCAAATCCCTGGCGTGAATGGCATATATTGCTCCAAGGATCATAAAAGCAGTGATGGTTATGATTGCCGGTTCCATATTTATAACAAGATAAGCACCATGATAATTAAACCCGAAAAAATCCAGATCATATACACCGGCAGGACACCGTTATGAGCCGCGCTTAAAACGCCGCTGCCCCAGAGTGTCATACGACGGAAGAGGTGGTATATGTCAAACCATTGGGCCTCAGCCCTGTCATACAGCCAGGAGATCGGTCTGAAATCCCGGATGCCTTTGTAAAATTCAGTGGCCGGGTAACCGGTTTGTTCACGGAGCACTTCACCCCCGATGAAGCTGTCTTCAGTCCTGTATTCCTTTATGCTTGAAATCAGGTAAAAGATCATTCCAAGGAAAAAAGAAACCAACACAAGGGCAGACACATATGCCGAATTCCAGAATCCGGTGAATTGAAAATTGCCTGAGACAGGCATAAACAGCCTGGGCACAATATAACCGGTGGCAAATACCCCGAATGCGGTGCATACCAGCGCAAGAATCATCGGGGGTGCCCACATGAGTGCCGGAACTTCCTTTACATGCATCAGTTCAGGTTTTTGCCGGCCCATAAAGATGCCTCCCATGAATTTGACGAAACTTGCCAGCGTCAGGGCTGATCCGAGCACAGCAAAAGCAAGCCATACGATCCACAGTTTATTTGCCGCCCCGGTTCCTGAGCCAAAATCAATAATACCCTGGTATATCATCCATTTTGATGCAAAACCGTTAAAAGGAGGAATGCCTGAAATGGACAAGGAAAAAATCAGGGATGCAACAAAAGTCAAAGGCATGGACCGCGACAAGCCTCCGAGTTCATCGATGCCCTTTTTTCCGGTTCTGATTTCCACATTGCCGGCTGCCAGGAACAGCCCGCTTTTATACAGGGCATTGTTAAGCATGTGAAACAGTCCCGCTGCCACGCCGATAAAAGTTCCGAGGCCGAAACCCACAATCATATATCCAACCTGTGAAACGGCATGGTAACCGAGCAACCGTTTGAAATCATGCTGCATCAACGCCATCATCACCGCGGCAATGATGGTAATGGCGCCCAGAGACAGCAAAATAAGCCGCATGGCATCCGTCAGTGTAAACATTTCCGTTGTGATCCGGGCGAGAAAGTATATTCCCAGCAGTTTGTCAAGCGAGGCTGGCAGGAAAGCTGAAGACGATGCCGGAGCGTTCCCGGCAAAATCAGGAACCCAGGTGTGAAAAGGAAATGCACCTGCCTTTGTAAAACTCCCTGTGATCAGCGCCAGAAAAGCGGTGACTGACAAAGCGCCGGTGGTGGTCAGGCTGATCGATGAGATGTTCAGCGTACCCGTGATCATCCAGATGATGGCAATGCCGAGGATCATGATGCCGTCTGATGCCCCGATAAGTATCAGAGTCTTTTTGGCTGCCGCAGAGCTTTCTTCTCCGTCACCCGGGATCAGTTTGTACAGAGTGATCCCGAGCAAGCCCCAGCATGTAACGAAAACAAGCAGGTTATCGGCAAGAACGGCACCGAATGAGCTGCCAAGAGTGATGAGAAAATAGGAATAGTAATGATGGCTTCCTGTTTTATTGTAACCGATTGAATAACAGAGAAGCACAAGACCGAAAAAGCCGATGCAAATGGATATCAGTTTGCTCAGGCTGTCAATCTGAAAGACGACGTACCGGCCGGCGTCTGTCATAAGGTTGGCGCCGAGAAGGGTAAATGATTTGGATCCGAATAAATCATTCACCCTGAAAAGGTTCTCATCGGCAAGAAAAATCAGGAGGGAAAAATATAACGCTGCCAGAACGGTGACCAGCGCGATGATCTTTTTGATGAGGCTGATGCGTTCAGGGAGAAGGAAAAGCATCAGGCCTGAAAGGACCGGTATCAGAATTATATATTGTATAACGTTCAGCATAAATATATTACATGATTATTTCTGATGTTTTTCTTGCTGACAGGGCGATCAGTTCCCTGCCGTTCATTATCTTCTCTTTGGAATGTATGTCGTAGGCGACGGCCATGCGTTCGGTGCAGCAGTAACATGGATCCACCGCGGCAAGTGATATGGTGGCATCCGCTATTGTCTGACCCACGCACGATTTCCTGAAAGTTGCAATATTGACATAGCTTGGAGCCCGGATTTTATGTCTTACCGGATAGTTGGATCCGTCGGTTTTGACATAATGGAACACTTCGCCCCGGGGCGCCTCGGCGCGACCGGTTCCGCTTCCTTCCGGTATTTCTTTGACTTCTGTTTCTGTTTCGCCTTCCTTTTCTTTTTTTAATTTTTCAAGGCACTGGTCTATGATGGAGATGGATTCATACATCTCAAGCAACCGCACTTCTGCTTTTGCAAATACATCGCCTGCGGAAGCGGTGATCACCTTCCAGTTGACCAGAGGGTAGGCTGCGTAGGGATCATCGCGGCGGATATCGATATCCACGCCTGATGCCCGGGCGGTGGGACCCACGGCGGCATAATTTATGACATCCTCCCTGGTCAGCACGCCGATGCCTTTTGTGCGGGCATGGATAACCGGGTCATCCATGACAGCACCGACAAGGAGATCTGTTTTCTTTTTGACCAGTCCGAGGGTTTCCCTGATCCTGCCAATTTTATCGTTTTCAATGTCCCTGCGCACGCCGCCTATCTTAAACATGGCATAACTGTTGCGGTTACCGGTGATCATCTCAAACAGGTCAAGCACCGGTTCACGGTATTTCCACGCCCACATGAAAACCGTGTTATAACCGAGGAAATGCCCTGCAAGTCCCACCCATAGCAAATGACTGTGCAACCTCTCCAGTTCGCCTATGATGGAACGGATGTATTTGGCCCTGTCCGGTATCTCGATTCCGGCGATCTCTTCCATGCAATTGGCAAAGGCAAATGGATGGGAGGTGGAACAGATGCCGCAGATCCGTTCGACGAGGAAAAACACCTGGTCAAATGTCTTTGACTCACTGAGTTTTTCTATGCCCCTGTGATTGTAGCCGGTCTTCCACTGTATATCTTTTACAATCTCACCTTCACAGTACAGTTTGAACAGTTCAGGTTCCTCCTGCAGAGGATGATAGGGCCCTATGGGAATAACCTTATTCATTTTTCATTTGTGCTTCCACCCGGTATGTCAATATGCAGGGTGCAAAAAACATCATGACTCACTCTTTCTGTAAGGGAACACACCTTCACTCCAGTTGCCGTCGGAAATCAGCTTATCAAGATTCGGGTGGTGCATGAAGTTGACGCCCAGTATTTCATGCACTTCTCTTTCAATCCAGTTAGCTGCCTCAAACAGACATGTAAGGGATTCAATTTCAGGTTTCTCTTTATCAAGGATGACATGGATGTTCAATATCAAACCTGACCTGTCGAGGCTGAAATGGTACAGCAATTCTATGCCCTTACTGGTTTCCATGCCGGTTAAAATGACAAACCTGAACTTCAGCTGCTGACATACATATCTGGCCATGTCAACAATAGCGGAAGGACTGACAAACACCGTGGCACGCCTGCTGTTCCTGACGATAATGTCACCGACATCTTTGTCAAAGGCCTTACGGATGGTGCCAATTTCAGGTATCTCAGTCATATATTTTGGTTTTTGTCTTTCATTGTTTGCCAGTCAGTTTGACAATGCCGGCAATGATGGCTTCAGGTTTGGGCGGACATCCGGGAATGTAGGCATCCACCGGTATGATTTTATCCACGGGGCCGGCAAAAGTGTTCCCCTCTGCAAATATACCGCCTGTGCAACCGCATGCCCCGATGGCCACCACCAGTATCGGTTTGGGGGCCTGGTGGTACAATTCGAGCAGCCTTTCCTTGTCCTTCCGGTTTATTGAGCCGTTGACCAGCAGTACATCGGCATGCCTGATGCTGCCCACAAGAAGCATCCCGAAACGCTCAATGTCATATCGCGGGGTAAGGCAATCAAGTATTTCAATATCACAATTATTGCAGGAAGCCCCGCCAAAATGGAACACCCAGAGTGACTTTCTGAAGCAATGATTCCTGAATCCCAATTCTCTTTGTTTTATAAGCCAATATAAATCAATATGATCGCAACGATAACCACAAGGTTCATCCATAAAAGGAAGAACCGCATGGCCTGGTCAATCCTGACCCTGGGATTGGTGTTCCTGATAAGAGTCAGCAACAGCACGATCCCAAAAATTTTAAGCACGGTCCACAGAAGATGGATCCCGTCGGTTCTCATACCTCCCAGCAGCAGGGCACATAAAAAGACCGGCAGGATAAACAGCATCATGTATTTGGTTAGCCTGATCATGGCATATGCTGATCCTGAATACTCGATAAAAGACCCGTGTGTGATCTCGGTTTCCGCTTCAGCCATATCAAAGGGTACGAGTCCCAGTTTAGCCTGCACGCAAAAAACAAAGGCAAGGAACAATAAAAAGCCTGAAATGCTTCCGATGAAAGGCGCCTGGTCGACCTGCTGCTGGATGATCTCCTGCAGTGTGAGTACCCTTCCTGATTTGAGGATCACAGCGGCCAGGATCAGTAAAAATGTGAGCTCGTAACTGATGATCAGTTTCATTTCGCGTGAGGCGCCCACTGAGGCCAGCGGATTGCCGGCGGCGAGGGCACCGATTATATATGTCAGGGAAGGAATGGCAAGCACGTAAAAGATGACTATGATGTCACCGTTGAACCCAGGCTTGATGCCAAATGCGGGCAGAACGACAAGAGCTCCGGCCAGTGTGGCTCCTGCCAGTGAGAAAACCGGTGCCAGCAGGAATGTATATTTTGATCCTTTTGCCGGCAGAATGGTTTCCTTGACCAGCAATAACTTGAAGAAATCATAGAAAGGCTGCAGCATGGGCGGTCCTTTTCTGAACTGAAGCCACGCCGTGACCTTGCGGTCGAACCAGCTCAGCAGTCCCCCTGCCAGGGCAATGAACAGGAATCCGGGGAAAATCAGGTAATATATGATATCTTTTATCATATCACTTCCAGATGTGTTCTCTTATCAGGATGTTGCTGCCGAGACTGAATATGTTTTCATCCGGGTTTTCATCCATTTCGACCATTCTGACCACATCGTCAGGAAACAAAGCCGCAAATTCGGCCCTGTCCTTTTCATCGGCAAGGCTGATGAATTTGCGCCCTGATGTTCTGACTTCAAATAAATCGTTCATCATCGTTCCGAAGGGACAGATCACAATGCACGATCTGCACCGGATGCATTTGTACTGGGCTCTTTTGATCACGCCGTTCCCGTCCTTTTCAAGGGCTTCGACGGGACAGGCGTGAATGCAGGGAGCATTTTCGCACTTCCGGCAGGTGAACTGAAAGGTAGCCAGTTCACGGATCGTTTTGAAGGACCCGGCAAAAGCATCGCACTTATATACACCTTCTGCAGGGATACTTTCATAGTCCCTGAGTTTCAGCAGATCAATCAGAAGCTTTTTGCCCATATGTTGGTTTTAAGTCCATATACCCGGCTGATCCTTAATTTCCTGATAGGTGAAAACCGGTCCGTCCTTGCAGACGTAAAATTTGCCCATCATACAATGCCCGCATTTTCCAAGCCCACAGGACATGTTCTTTTCCATTGAGAGATAAATGACGGAATCCGGATATCCCATTTCCAGCAATTTTAAAGTTCCGTACTTCATCATGACAGGAGGGCCGCAGACAATGGCGACCGAATTGGCAACATCGACATGGATATCATCAAGCAGCACCGTTACCACACCTTGCTTTTCCTTCCAGGTTTCATCGGCCCTGTCGACAGACCTGTAAACCTCAAACTTATCGACCTTTCTCAGTTCATTCACAAATGGTTTATAGATACAGTCTTCAGGTGTTTTTGCCCCATAGCAGAGAATTACTTTTTTGAATTTTTCCTTTTCTGCAATCAGGTTGAAAATCAAAGAACGTATGGGCGCAAATCCGCAACCTCCTCCCAGGATCACAATTTCCTTTCCGTAAAATTTTTCAAGCGGGTAACCCCGCCCGAAAGGGCCCCTGATGCCAACAACCTCGCCCTTCTTCAGTGCGTGGATCTTTTCGGTAATATACCCGGTTTTCATGACAGTGACCTCAAGGCGGGTCTTCTCCAGGGGAGAGGATGACGGCGTAAAGGGCGCTTCACCGTAACCGTTGATGGTAAGTTCAATGAATTCGCCTGTTCTGAATGAAAACTCCTTTTCCGGGATCAGCACAAATGATTTGATGAGAGGGGATTCGTGGATGACATCCTCCACCCTGGCCCTTAATGGCTTATATATGTTTGTATGTTCAGTCATGGTATGATGCTCAGAAGCTTGCCACCATTTCAAGGAAAATTTTGTTTTTGCTGATATTTCCGATGCAGCCGTCGATGCATCTTCCGCAACCCGTACAGGCTAATGAATTGAAAGTTTCCGGTTTCCAGACATATTTGCACATATACCTGTTCCTGAATCTGACATGCTTTTGGCGCAACGGGTCTTCTCCCGCGGCTATCTTTTCAAATCCGGGATACTGGCAGGCATCCACCTGCCTGACTTTTTCAAAACCGGGTCTGTCAATGAGCAGGAAACAGGTGCATGTCGGACAGATGACTGCGCAGGCACCGCACGATACGCATGTTCCGGCATGCCGGATCCAGATCTCATCGGCAGAGTTGCGGATCAGCAGACCTGTTTTTTCATATCCGGGGAGGTCCCGGTTCTTTTGGCTGAGTCTTTGCTTCGTCTCATCCTTTTTTTGTCCGATCAGCTTAAGCAATTCCGGGTCAGGGTCAGACACCGGAAAAGAGTCCTGCATTTTTTCAAACAATGTTTCACCTTTTGCCGTGACGATTTGGATCAGCGCGGTGCCGTCAAAAACAGCCAGGGTGGCATCTGCATTTGAACCCGGGTAGGGTTCCACGCCATAGGAGGTGCAATGGCAGTTTTCCCTTGTTTCGTGACAGCCGGAACCGATCAGTATGGTATTGTCCCTGTTATCTTTGTAGGCCTGATCAGGGTATTGTGCGTCAAGATAGATTTCATCAAGCAGTTCCAGAGCCTTAAGGTCACAGGAGGTGGCTCCGACTATCAATCTCTTATTGTTCTTATTTTTACCAATAACTACATTTTCTTTTACCGGGATGAAAAAATTTTTAAGGGGTGTTACCGGGGCAGGATGGTTATATACCATGTCTTTCAGATCTTTGGTAAATAACCGGTAATCCCAGTGAAGGCCGTTCCCTGCAGGAATATAAACATTGATCTCATCAGCCAGTTTTGCAAGGAACAAATGCCAGTTATCAACAGATATCTGAACGCAGCTTTTCATTTTTTGTGCTTTATTTCACAAAAAACAATTAAATATAGATTAAAAAAATAGCTTTGTCAAGCTGTTTTTAATAAATTTATTTTATTGAATTT
>JAXDCR010000244.1:0-3319 GCA_034677845.1 Bacteroidales bacterium
GTGCCTACTCAGCTTTGAACGGTGCCTTTGGCCTGAACTGTTCACCAGATCAGGGATTATTCGGTGTTATTCACGGCGCAGAATGCTTTAAAGGATCAGATGCCGGCGATCAGCCTCAGTGGCTGGAAGTTTCACAATTCAACATCACGACCGGCAACCCGGATGTGAACGGTTTCTGGCAGAATTACTATGATTACATAGATAAATGCAACCAGACCCTCAAAGTACTCAAACAGGTTGCTGACCTGTCTGACGACCAGAAAACGCAAATTGAAGCCGAAGCCAGGTTCCTTCGTGCGCATTTTTACTTCTATCTTAAAAGGACTTTTATCAATATTCCCTGGATTGATGAGAATACGACAGACTTTAGGATACCCAACACCGACAAGAACGGAGAATTTGTCAATGTATGGCCCCAGATAACCGCCGATATGGATTTTGCACGGAAAAACCTTCCCGAAATACAAGCAGATCTTGGAAGGCCTAACAAATGGGCTGCTGATATATATTATGCAAAGATCCTGATGTATAGAGCTGCTGAAAATGACTATCCGAACGGCTATAACGAGGCATTACCCATTCTCACCAATGCAATTGCAAACGGTGTTACGTCAAAGGGGGATAAGTATGATCTGCTGCCAAATTTTCATGATAACTGGGATGCTGCAAAAGAAAACGGACCGGAAAGCGTCTGGGCTGTTCAGAACTCAGTAAATGATGGCACTCCGACTACACCTTCCTTCGGTCCATCAGGTTTCTTTATGCCCTGTCCAAACGGCGATCAGAAATCACTCTGGATAGGATCACAGTCCACTTCTGGCCCGGGGCTTGGTTTCGGCTGGGGATTTTATCAGCCGACACCCTTCTACGCAGACCATTTCAGAACGGATGCAAGCGGTCTTCCTTATCTGGATTTGTATGACACCAATCCCAACAGGCTGAAGGATGATTATAATCTTCCTCCCGCACCGGCTGCATTTGAAATAGACACACAGGGAGTGGATCCAAGACTCGACTGGACAATCGGGCGCCGCGGAATCCCTTTCCTGGATTACGGTGATTTTCCGGGTTCATCCTGGATACGTAACCAGGACCACGGAGGTCCTTACATGGTTAAAAAATGGTTTGTCTGGAAATCACAGGTCGGCACATATACGGCGCCCGGGAGTTCTTTTACCGCTATAAATATTCACATCATACGCTTTTCTGACGTATTGCTTCTGGCTGCGGAATGTGAAGCACGGGTCGGCACCCTGGCTAACGCAAGAACTTTGGTCAACAGGGTCCGCCAGAGAATGGTAAGCAATGCCTCATCACCGCTGAACTGGGTTAAGAAAGCCGATGGAGTGACAAATGCTGCCAATTACAGGATAAATATTTATCCCGCTTCAGGTCCGAAAGACCCCTTCCAGTCAAAGGAAAGTGCTCTTGATGCGATATTGTTCGAGCGTGCCCTTGAACTTGGGACGGAAGGCCACAGGTTCTTTGATGTGGTCCGTTTTGACAAGGGTGAGGAAATATTCAATGCATTCATTACAGCCGAAAAAGTAAGATGGGATTATCTAAGCAGCAGTGTATATAGCACTATACCTGACAGCTATCTACCCATCCCCAGGGATGCTATTGACAGAAGCCGCAAGGAAGGTGTACCTACCTTGACCCAGAATGAGGGATATTAAAATTGACTCTGAAGGATGTTCATGGACTCATGAACATCCTTCATTAATAAAAACACTATGAAACAATATAATCTTACAAGGAGGAACTTTATAGGCGGTGCTGCTGCAGCGGCAGCATGTACCATGTTGCCTTTAAGCTACCAGTGTACAAATTCCAAAGATACAACAACTTCAGGCCTGAATTCAAAATTTGGCGGAGTGCAGATCGGTACAATAACATACAGTTTTAATGATGTCACCTCAACAGCGGAAAACGTTCTTGAAGCCTGCATAAATTCAGGCGTGAGTTCGATTGAACTCATGAGCGATCCAATTGAGCGGTTTGCCGGATGCCCTGCAGGTCCCCCTATGCCCACGATGGCCGAGATAATGAAAATGACCGACGAGGAAAGGGCGGCGCTGATGAAATCCATGATGACCCCCAATCCTGAACAGGTTGCATGGCGTACTTCCGTTTCCATGTCAAGGTTCGAGGAACTTAGAAAAATGTATAATGATGCAGGTGTCACCATCCACATCGCAAAATTCTCGCCTGCCAACTGGTCCGACGCGGAGATCGACTATGCCTTTAACGCTGCCAAGGCTTTAGGGGCTGTCGGTGTGACTGAGGAATTAAACGAGGCCGCCGTGAAACGCCTGGCTCCGTTCGCCGAAAAGCACGGAATGTGGGCTATATTTCACAATCACGGGCAATTCGGCCAGGATGGTTTTTCAGCAGATCCGATGCTTGCGGTATCACCTGCCGTTAAACTTAATTTCGACTGCGGGCACTATTTCGGTTCCACCGGTCTGAATCCGGTGGATTTCATTGAGAAATACAGTGACAGGATTATCAGCCTTCACCTTAAAGACAAGACCGGGCCAAATACCGATCCCCGTGATACTAATCAGGTCTGGGGCCAGGGTGAGACACCCCTCGCAGAAATATTGACACTTGTAAAAACAAAATATCCTGCAGTTTTTTGTGATATTGAACTTGAATACCCGGTACCGGCATGGTCCAACAGTATTAAGGAGGTCAAAAACTGTGTAGCATATGCAAGGCAAATTCTGATTTAAAATTAAAATTATATAAGTTATGAAAATACAAAAAGATAAAAGCAGAATCAGCAGACGGAATTTTATTTCATCTGCTGCTATGGCGGGAGCCTTTACGATAATCCCGAGACATGTGATGGGTATGGGGAAGATCGCTCCGAGCGACAAAATAGTATTTGCCTATATAGGATGCGGCACCCAGGGACATGCAGAGCTTGGACCCATGCTGAATAGCCAGGACTTGCAAATAACCGCAGTCTGCGATCCCGAAACAGACGGAAGAAATTATGTAGCCTTTGGAAATCCTGCTGATGGTGTACCTACTGCACATGCTTTAACAATCAGGACAATAATGGGCGAGCCCGGATGGAGGACCGGTATCAATTACGTACCCGGAGGCAGAATGGTAATGAAGGAGGCTATTGAAACGTACTATGCAAAAAACCGTCAGAAGGAAAACTATAAAGGCGTAACTGCTTATGAGGACTTCAGGGAACTGCTTGCCAAGGAGGATATTGATGCAGTCAAGATCATGACTCCTGATCACCTGCATGCAACCATTGCGCTTGCTGCCATGAAAAAAGGCAAACACGTGGTCACAC
>JAXDCR010000245.1:0-3287 GCA_034677845.1 Bacteroidales bacterium
GTCGACGTGCACCGCGTCGCGGCATTCAAAAAGGATCCGGAAGTCAACCGGCGCCTTTACAACGGCGAGGCCATAGGGTGTTTCTATATTGAAAGTCCCGCCATGAGGGGACTGCTCAAGAAGCTGAAATGCGACAACTACCTTTCCCTGGTGGCAGCCAGCTCCATTATCCGCCCCGGTGTGGCCAAATCAGGCATGATGAAGGACTATAGAAGAAGGTTCCATGACCCGGAGGGATTCACCTACCTGCATCCCGTCATGGAGCAGCAGCTGAAGGAAACATACGGGGTGATGGTCTACCAGGAGGATGTGATCAAGATATGCCATCATTTTGCGGGACTTGACCTGTCGGATGCGGATATACTGAGGCGGGCGATGGCCGGCAGGTTCCGGTCGAAAATGGAATTTGAACGGATACGCGAAAGGTTCTTTGCCAACTGCAGGGAACGGGGATATCCTGAAGAGCTGACGGCAGAGGTCTGGAGGCAGGTGGCATCGTTTGCCGGGTATGCTTTTTCAAAGGCCCATTCGGCCTCCTATGCCGTTGAAAGCTACCAGAGCCTTTACCTGAAGACTTACTTTCCGCAGGAGTTCATGGTTGCCGTCATTAACAACTTCGGCGGCTTTTACCGCACATGGGTGTACTTCAACGAGGCACGCCGTTCCGGTGCCCGCATCCACCTGCCCTGCGTCAACAAAAGCAACTACAGGACCTGCATTTACGGGAGCGACATTTACGTGGGACTGGTGCACATAGCCAACCTGGAGCAGACCGTGGCGGAAGCCATCATCAGCGAGCGTGAAAGGAACGGCGAATACACAAGCCTGGAGGATTTTACCTGCCGCGTGCCCGCCGGCACCGAACAGCTCACCATCCTGATACGGCTTGACGCTTTCCGCTTCACAGGAAAAACAAAGAAACAGCTGCTGTGGGAAGCACACCTGCTGCTTGGCAGAAGCCGGTCCACCGACAACGTTCCCCGCCTGTTCAGTGAGAAATCACGCAGCTTCACCCTGCCCGAGCTGGAGCAGAGCAGGCTCGAGGATGCCTACGATGAGATCGAACTGCTCGGGTTTCCGGTCACCCTGAGTTATTTTGACATGCTTGAAACCTCATTCAGGGGTGATGTGCCTGCCTGCGAACTGATCCGGCATGCGGGTAAAAGAATACGGATGCTGGGCAACCTGGTCACCATCAAATATGTGCACACGGTCAAAAGGGAGTGGATGCACTTCGGATGCTTCCTCGACAGCAGGGGGGAATTCTTTGACACGGTGCATTTCCCCGCTTCACTGAAGGACTACCCCTTCAGGGGATACGGCATCTATCTTATACTTGGAAAAGTCACCGAAGAATTCGGCTTCCCCAGCATAACCGTCGAAAAAATGGTCAGAATGCCGCTGCGTAAAGACCCCCGTTACTGAGCGGATAAATATGACAGTCTACCATAACAGTATGGCCGACAATATGTATTTTTGCCTTTGACTAACTCAATTCTATCCATGCTCAACCAGGATGACACGATCTGCGCCATCTCTACTCCGCCGGGTGTCGGAGCCATCGCTGTGATCCGTTGCAGCGGACCCCTTGCCTTTGCCATCTGCGACAAAATTATCAGGACAGGTAAAGCCGGACCGGTAAGTGAACAGGCTGCCAATACAATACGGCTGTGCACGGTCATGGAAGGAAATGACATGATCGATCAGGTCATGGTGAGTGTTTTCCGCAAGCCGCATTCCTATACCGGAGATGATCTGGTTGAAATTTCCTGCCACGGTTCGCCATACATCCAGAAAAAGATACTGGAGCTGCTGGTGGCAGCCGGTGCAAGGCCTGCCACTGCAGGCGAGTTCACCATGAGGGCTTTCATGAACGGCAAACTTGACCTTACGCAGGTTGAAGCCATAGGGGATCTGATTACATCCGGATCCAGGGCTGTCCACAGGGTTGCTGTAAGCCAGATGAGAGGGGGTTTCACCCGTGAGATACAAAAAATGCGTGCAAGGTTGCTGGAGTTCACCTCCCTTATCGAGCTTGAGCTTGACTTCAGCGAGGAAGATGTTGAATTTGCCGACCGCAGCCAGCTGAAAGTACTGCTGCACGATATAATGATTCTGTTAAAGCGGCTGAAAGAGTCCTTTACCCTTGGCAATGTGATCAAAAAGGGAATACCGGTCGCCATTGCCGGCAGGACCAATGCAGGAAAGTCCACCCTGCTGAACCTGCTGCTCAGCGAGGAAAGGGCCATTGTTTCGGAATTTGAGGGCACCACCAGGGATTCCATCGAGGATGTGATCAGCATCCGTGGTGTACATTTCAGGCTGATCGATACAGCGGGACTAAGGCATACGGAAGATGCGATCGAGAAACTCGGGATAGAACGCAGCTGGCAGAAAATCAAACAGGCATCCGTGATCATACACCTGCTTGACGCAAAGAACCCTGCTGCTGAACTTGTGAACCAAATAAAGCAGTCGCGTCTTCGTCCTGAAAATGATCAAAAGCGCAGGATCGTGGTGCTGAACAAGACAGACCTGCTCCAGCCTGAAAAGCTGGATGAACTCAGGCATCAGCTGAAGGAAGCACTTCCGGAAAACGACCTCCTTGTGCTGATGTCAGCCAAAACCGGTGCAAATTTGTCTCTGCTTGAGGATGCCCTGATGGAAGCCTCCGGCATCAACAACACAACTGACAACGATGTCATTATTACCAACGTGCGTCATTTCGAAGCGCTGGACAGGGCACTTTCAGCGCTGGAGCGGGCGGAAAATGCAATGGATAATAGAATTACGGCTGACCTGCTTGCAGAGGACATCCGTGAAGCCCTTCACTACCTTGGCGAAATTACGGGTGAAATAACAAACGATGAGATACTGGGCAATATTTTCAGGAATTTCTGCATCGGAAAGTAACTACACTTTTCAATATTATTCTAATCCCTATTAATAGTTAATAAAATCAATACTTTAGATTAAAATATTTTTGTCCCTTTTCTTATATTATGTTTGAATATTACTTATTTTTGTCCCTATAAAGTCCCTTGCATATATCTAAAGGGACAAAAGGGACAAACATAGGAACATGAACACAAGAAAACAGATTGTCAGGTTAAGAGAAAAGGAAATATCAAAGGACAATAAAAGTCTTTACTTAGATATTTACTGGAATGGCAAAAGGTCAAAGGAATATTTAAAGCTCTATATCAATAATCCCAAAACAGCCATTGACAGAGAGCTTAATAAACAAACTCTGACTCTTGCTGAGAACATAAGAGCCAAAAGGCAAA
>JAXDCR010000246.1:0-3711 GCA_034677845.1 Bacteroidales bacterium
AGATGTAAAAAATTAAATACCAAAATAATAGCCGGGGGACCCCTGTTCACCGAAGAGCCCGAGCGCTTTCCGGATGTCGATCATCTGGTGCTGAACGAGGCCGAGATCACCTGGCCGATGTTTTACAGCGACCTTATGGATGGCCGGCCCGGACGGATTTACCGCACCAGCCTCTTTGCAGATATGAACCTGTCGCCCCTGCCGGATTACTCTCTGCTGAAGCTGAAGCAATATGCCATGGCAGGCATCCAGTACTCGCGTGGTTGCCCTTTTGACTGTGAGTTCTGCGACATTACGGCGCTTTACGGCCATAAAGTCCGGACGAAGACATCCTTTCAGATCATCGCGGAACTCGAAGGGCTATACAGGGAAGGGTGGCGCGGCAGCGTGTTCTTTGTCGATGACAATTTCATCGGTCACAAGAAAAAGCTGAAGGAGGACCTGCTTCCTGCCATAACCCGCTGGATGAACGCCCATGATAACCCTTTCATATTCACCACAGAGGCATCCATCAACCTGGCTGACGACGTTGAACTGATGAACATGATGGTGGCGGCCGGCTTTGCCAAGGTGTTCGTCGGTATTGAGACTCCGGAGGAAAGCTGTCTGACAGAGTGCAACAAGGTGCAGAACAATCAGCGCAATTTGATCCGTTGCGTGAGGAGCATCCAGCAATCGGGTATGGAGGTGACGGCAGGATTCATCGTCGGTTTTGACAACGATCCCGCCAACATTTTCAGGCGCCAGATCGAGTTCATACAGCGCAGCGGCATCATATCGGCGATGGTGGGACTGCTGAACGCACCCCGTCTGTCGAAGCTGTACAAAAGACTGCAGGACGAAGGCAGGATCACCAGCTCCTTCAGCGGAGATAATACCAACTACACAATGAACTTCAGTCCCGTTATGGACAAAGAGCTGCTGATGAAAGGCTACAAGGAGATCATCCATTCGATCTATTCCGGTGAATCTTATTACAAGCGGGTGATGCTCTTTCTGAAGAATTATGATCCCCCCTTCAGGGAACAGAAAAAGGTAACCTGGCAGAAGGTATCGGCTCTGCTTAAATCGATCCTTGTGCTCGGTATCCTGAAAAACCACCGGAAATATTACTGGAACCTGTTTTTCTGGGCCCTTTTCAACAAACCCAGATCATTTCCGCTGGCAGTCACCTACAGCATTTACGGATACCATTTCAGGAAAGTTTTTACAATTAAATAGGAAAGCATAAGCCTCAGCTGAAATGCCCAAAAACGGCGGTTAGCTGCCGTTCATTCCGGAAGGAAAAGCCAATGCCGCGCTGTGGCTCAGGGCAAGCAAGCATCACGTAACGAGACATCTTTCCGTACCCGTAAATGGCCACTTATTTCTGCGCCAGGCAGTAAACCAGTCCATCCTGGGCGCCGAAGAAAATCTTTCCCTGGCTGATCAGGGGATTTGAAATGATGGCGCTGCCAATCTCATAGGACCATACCACCTTGCCATCCTGCAAATTCAAAACGGAAAGCACGCCGCCGCTGTTTGCCACCAGCACCCTTGTGCGGCTGACAATGGCCGAGGCTTCAACCTGCCTGCCGGTGTTCACTTTCCAGATCAGCTTGCCCGTGTTTTTATCGAAGCAGTAGAGATATCTGTCCTGGTTGCCGATAACCACCCGGTTCTGATACATGGCAGGGGAGGCCACGAAGGATATCTGTGCCTGGTCATTAATCCACGACCAGAGGATCCTGCCACTTATATAATCGACACATCCAAACCCGCCGTCATAATTACCTATGTAAGCCCTGCCATTTTCAAGGCTGGCGGATCCCGCAATATAGCTGGCAATTTCAACCTCCGTTTTCTGCTTGCCCGTCCGGATATCCACCACGTGCAGCAGGCCGTCGCACCCCCCGAAAACGGCCATGCCGTTGTCCACCGCCACCGTGCCGTTTATATAGTTGGCGGTTTCAAACTTCCAGACAACTTTGCCGGTTCCTGCATCGACACAATGCAGGTAATAGTCATAGCTGCCGATCAGAAGCCATGTTCTCCCCTCCCCGTTCCACCAGTTGGGGGCTCCGGAAATCTGTCCCTCCGTTTTATATGACCAGTTCAGGCTGCCCGTCTCCAGCCGGAGCGAATACAAAGTGCCGCTCAGGTCACCGACATAAACGTTGTTGTTAAGGATGAGCGCAGTGGCCTCAATGGCATTTGAGGCCTTGAATTTCCATAGCTGTTTTCCGTTCAGGTCAAGGCAATAGACATATCCGTCCGTCGACCCGATCACCAGACGGTTTCCCTGTATGACAGGGGAGGATTTGATCTCGCTCCCGGTTTTAAATGTCCATGCCTGGCTCACCCTTGCCGGGATCTCAACATCAAAGAAGCCGGTCAGCTGCTGGGTGCCCCTGTAATGGTTCGTGGTGCCCGGCGTCTGGGCCTGTGATGCGATCATGCCGAAAAGCGGCAGGAGTATTATGCCTGTTATGAAAGTAAATCCATTTTGTTTCGCCTTCATCCCGCTGTGATTTTTATATGACAAACTTCAAACCTATATGAGGTAAAAATAGTATCATGGAGGATAATGTAAGAGATTACATTTGCATTCCTGCAAAAAGCCTGCCACCATTAATGTATGCACCCAATGAACCGAAGTGGAACTGCTGTTTTACCCAAACGGAACGTTAGCCGTTGTTTTATAGACTGAGGGCTGAGAATTCTTTATTCTAAAGAAAACCTTACAGATTTTTTCAGATTCGGTTTGGGCAATCTATTAACATCTGCAGGGTCAGAGCGTTATTTTCCGCCTTCCTCAGTGTCCTTAAGCGACAGGGCGCCGGTGGGACAGGCGGCGGCAGCCAGCGCAGCGGTCTTTGCCAGGGCCTTGCCGAGCGACTCGTTAAAAGGCACGCCGATTGTCACGTCAAAGCCCCTGCCGATGAAGGTCAGACCCAGCTCCTCCTTGTGCCTTGCCGTCAGCCTCACACAGGTACCGCATTTGATGCATTTTTCAGGTTCATAGACAACGATGTCGTGGTTGACATGCTTTGCCAGCTTTTTGCGGGTGGTGTACCGGAAACGATCCTGCTGCGCCCCGTAAAGGGTCGACAGCTGCCTGAGCCTGCATGAGAAAGGTTTCCGGCAGTCGCAATGCATGCACCGGGAAGCTTCCTTTGCGGCTTCCACAGCGGTAAAGCCCGCGGCATGACCTCCGGCGGCCTCTGCACGCGATCCTTCGCCGGCTTCTTTCAGGTACTCGGCATATTCGTCTTCCTGCAGCTTGCCAAAACGCGAGTTGAACAGTGCGGGCTCTCCTTCGACCCTGACACCCCTGAACAGCTGGTCGACGGCAAAGGCGACTTCTTTGCCCTGGGCGGCGGAGCGGATGGCCAGACGCATCTGTCTGTTGGCATTGCCGATGGCAAACACGTGCGGCAGGTTTGTCTGATAGGTATCCTTGTTGACGATGAACTGTTTGTCGTTATGTTCCATGCCCCAGTCACCCTGCTCCGGCTCTATATTGCCGGTGGCGATGACCACGGCATCGTATTCCTGTATCATCCGGCGGAACATGGCTGAATCCACCCCGCTGTTCATCCTGAACTCCACTCCGGCGTCACGGATCAGGCCGATCTCGCGCTGAAGCACCTCCGGTTCCAGCCTGTCTGCAGGCACGGAATGAACCAGGGCACCCCCGGCCACCCCGTTGCGTTCGAAAATCACACATGC
>JAXDCR010000247.1:0-9895 GCA_034677845.1 Bacteroidales bacterium
GTTGCCTTCAGGTATACCAAAGCCTCGGAAGCTGATTTAACCGTATTGTGCTCCAGCAGGAATTGTTGCTCCCCGATTATGGAGGTGTGCTGCGAGAGATACGGCATAAGTGCTTCCGTGATCATCGCGATGCGCCGGTTGTTCTCGTCAACGTTGATCCGCTCATTCCAGTCTATGCGCAGCACCGTTTCGTTGACGGTGAGAGGCGGCAGTTTCCCCTTTTCAAGGCCCAGGAAAAGGATCACGGCACCTGCAAGCATGATGGCCATCAGCAGCACGGTAAGCTTCTGGTTGCGCATGACAAAATGAAATCCCTTTTCATAGAACCGTTCATAATCTATCCGGTTGATACGTTCCAGGATGCCTGTCATCCTGCCTGTCTTGCCGTTCATATAGATCAGCTTGTAATAAACGGGCAGGACGGTGACCCCGAGGAACAGCGATACGAACTGGCCGATGGTGATTGCAATGGCCTGGTCATAAAACAACGCGCCGGTGATGCCGCTGATAAAGATCAGGGGGATAAAAACGGCGCAGGTGGTAAACACGGCGCTGAGCATGGGCCTGAATACCTCGTTGGTGCCGTTGATGCAGGCGGTATCCAGGCTGCTGCCGCGTTCCCTGTGCTGGGTGATGTTGTCAACCACAATGATCGAATTATCGACCATGATGCCGATGCCCAGTACCAGTCCTGCCAGCGACACCACATTTATTGTCAGTCCCGTCACCATAAAAAACAACAGTGAGATGACCAGTGACGCTGGGATTGTAATGCCCACCAGCCAGGGTGATTTGTAATCCTTCAAAAACAGGAACATGACGATGAAGGCGAGGAAAGCTCCCACGTACAGGCTCTGTCTGAGATTCTGAAGTGAAAAGCTCAGCAGCTGGGTCTGGTCGCGGGTAATGGTAAACTCTATGTGGGGATAGTCAGCGCGGAACTGTTCTATCAGCTTGCCAAGCTCGTTTTTAAGATCGCTCATTTTGGCGTCCGACTGTTTGATAACAGCCATGGTGATGGCATCCTTGCCGTCGGATACCACCAGCCCCTTTCTTTTCTCCGGATGCTGAATGATGTCGGCGATATCTTTCAGCCGGATGAGCCGGTCGCCGTTACGAATATAGATGTTTTCAATGTCTTCCCTGGCCTGGAGCTTATTTCCGAAGCGCACACTATACTGGTACTGTCCGTCGCTTATCATCAGGTTGCCCATGTCAACGTTGTTTTGCTCCAGGGCGAGTTCAATGTCGCTGATGCTGATGTTCATTGCCTTTATTTTGCTCATGTCCGGCAGGATGAGGATCTCGGAATAGACCTGTCCGCTCATGTCGGCAATGGCAACTTCGGGCAGCTGTTCGATCCTTTTGCGGATCACCTGTTCTGCAAAACTGCTCATTTCGGTAAACTGCTGCGAGACCGGGTACAGCTCATCCCGGCTTTCAGCCACTGCCTGCTGCTGTCTGAGTGTCAGGTTCAGGTAAAACACCGGGATATCCGTTGCACTGGCCTTAATGACCCTTGGCCTTTCAATGGAGCGGGGAAGTGAGGCCATTCCCCTGTCTATCTTTTCATTTACCTCTATAAAGGCATAGTCAATGTCGGTGCCGTAGTCAAAGTCAAGGTTGATGACGGCGCTGCCGTCACGTGACTCGCTTTTGATATCGGAAAGATGGGACACTTGCATCAGCAGGGTGCGGAAGGGACTGACAACCGTGTTCTCAAGTTCGCGGGCGGAAAGGTTTTCAGCGCTCACCTGCACCGTCACCTTCGGAATGTCCACGTCCGGCATCAGGGATACCGGAAGCCGGAACGTTGTCAGGATACCCAGCACCAGCAGGGCAATCAGCGTCATGGTGACAGCAATGGGGTGATTTAAAAGAAATTTAACCATGCTATTCCTTTGAAAAGGATGAATGGATTATTGGATCACCACCTCGGATTCATGCGCCAGGTTCAGATTGCCGGATATGATGATTGTATCGCCTGGCTCCAGCGTCCCGCCCTTGTCAGGATGAGCAATGACTGTATAGGACGTGCTGTTCTCCATACCCGTCTGCACATAAGTCCAGTAAGCCTGTCCACTTACATATTTAAAAAGCACCTCCTGGTTATCCCTTTGCACAACGGCTGACTTGGGCACGACAAGTTCTCCGTGCACCGTATTTTCAACCTTTACCTGTACGTTCATGCCATCAAGCAGCTGTCCGCTTTGTCTCAGGGTGGCAGTCAACTGTATCAGGCCGTTTTCGTTAACTAACGGATTAACCCCGGTGATGGTTCCTGTTATCTTGCTGTCTGATGAAAAGGGATTCACGCTGACTTCTTTCCCCAATGCAACCTCTGTCAGTTCCGATTCAAGCACGGGAAATACTACTTCAAACACCGAGTTATCGATCACGGAACAGAATTCAACTCCCGGTCTCACCTGCTCATGAAGCCTGTACGAAAGGTTGGCAATGACGCCATCAAAGGGAGCCCTGAGTTCCGTTGCCCTGTAGCTAAGCTCAGCCAGGTCAAACTGGCTTTTTGCCATTGTATATCCTGACCGGATGCAGGCGATCTCATAAATGTCGTCCGGTATGCCTGCCGTATCTGACAATGAATACCCCTGTGAGATGAGTCTTTCCTGCAGTTCATAACCCGCCATCGATAGATTGATCCTTGCCTGTTCAAGCTCCTTGATGGCTTTATCCTGCTTCAGCCTGGCGATCAGCTGTCCCGCCTGCACCCTTTGACCATTCCGGACATTCAGTTCGATGAGCTCTTCTCCGCTGTCAAACTGCAATACACTCTTGCTGCGGGCTTTCAGCTTGCCGTTGCTGATGAGTTCCTTCCGGAAATCGGAACGTTGCAGAACCATTACATCAACCGGATTGCTTTCTGGAAGGTAGTCGCGTTTCTCAGTCCCGCTTTCCGTCATGGTCCCGCCCCTGTTGCATCCGGCGATCATAAGGCAAAAAAGAATCCGAAACAGGTGTTTCATCGTGAGCTTGTTTATAATGGCACACCTGCAATAAATAAAAATGCAGGCATGATTGAAATAACGCCGGGTTATCTCTCACTGTATCACCCCGTCAACCATCTATATAAAGCAATACCCTCTCAGGTGCTTAGATATTTTCAGCTATACACAACCTTTACAGGATCCGTTTCACATGCACCTGAATTCCTTCTTTTACCCCATTACCATTGGTCACTATAAATATAGTAAAATTATTCATCATAACAGCAAAATTATACGGACAATTAAATTAGGCTGCCGGGAATAAATGATAGATCGATAAAAATGTGAATAATATCTGATGTTCTTCTTTTAACAAGAAACGGTACATTGCAAGGAAACACCAGTAATAATAAAAATACAGGCCGGTAAAAGCACTGCCCGCCTGTCAGTTGTATGATAAGCCGTATCCGAACCCGAACAGCGGGTTCTCTGAATCAAAGGGCACATCCTCCAGCTGGTTGCGGACAGCTTCCATGGAGGATGGAAGTTCAAAGGGCATTTTGCCCACAGGGTTGAATTTACCGTATATCACATCCAGCACGGCATTGTCCAGCACGCCGAAGGTCATCAAGGCAGCTCTGCACAGGCTGAAGAGCTCGCGGGGCAGCACCGTCAGTGACCGGCTTATGTTCAGCACCGCCACGACAGGAACCCCGGCGGAGGCGATCAGTCGCAACGTGTCCAGCGCAGGCCGGGGGAATGAAATGTCAATGCCTGTATCCTCTGCACCTTCCGCGGCAGCAACAGGAACACAGTCGACTTTTACAATGGCCAGGTCTGCCTGCCCGGGCCTTCCGGCCACCATACCGTATTGCGCGGCAATCAGGGTGTCCATTCCGAAAACGTATATTTTCGAAGGTTCCTTCCCTGCCCTGTATGGCAGGATGCCGTCGTTCGACAGCAGTACAATTGACTCCAGCATCGCCCGGTAGCCCAGCTGTTTGTTTTTATCGCTCTTCAGAATTCTTTGTGCGGCTTCCGGGTCCACATACGGATCCTCAAAGAGTCCCAGCTTGAAATGCCATTGCAGGATCCTGGAAGCGGCCAGGTCGATCCTTGCTTCGCTGATCCTGCCGCTTCGGACAAGCTCGACGATCATCTCCGGCATGGTTTCCGCGCCGAACTGGTCGACACCGGCGTTGATCGACAGTTCAAAACGGTCTATAACGGGCATGCCTACCAGGTCGGGCCGCAAGGCTCCCTTGCGGGTGATCACGAACCAGTCCGTGCATATCGAACCCCTGAAGCCAAGCTGGTTGTAAAGCACCTCGGTCGAGATGTATTTTGAAAAGTTAACCCCCAGGGTATCGTGGTAGGTTCCGCTGTAATATCCCATGACCGCCAGGGCTCCTTTGGCAATGCCAGCCTTCCAGGGGATCAGGTGGTATTCGAAATTATCGCCGGGGTATACGAGCCAGTCCCCCTCCCCTCCCTTGTGCGTTCCCGAGCCCGGCCAGTGCTTCAGCTGAACCAGGATTTTGGAAGGACCGACGGAAGGTCCCTGTGCCCCGTCCATGAAGGCACCCAGCATATCGGCGGTGAGCTCTGCCGATTCCGAAATGGAACCTGAACTCCTTCTCCAGCGCGGGTCAGTGGGCAGGTCGATCTGCGGACCCAGTATCATGTGCAGTCCAACGGCCCTGTATTCCTCCGCCACCACTTCCCCGTATTTTCTCATAAGAGCTGTATCACGTGAGGCTCCCATTCCGATCATCCCCTCGATGCCCGGCCACTGTGAAAAATACTGAGCCCCCGTCACATGTCCCCCCAGGTTGACCCCGTGCCGAGGATCCGTGCTGAAAAGCACGGGTATGCCAAGCCGGCTTGCCTCAGCAAGTTCCTGCAGGCCGTTTGACCATTCCGCGAAAAGCTTCGGTTCGGCCACGCCGTTGTTCAGCAGGCACCTGAAATTCTTTTCTTCAATGTATGATTTTGCGGTTGCCGATGCCCTTGTCTGGCCTATGATGACAGTGCCCCCTCCCTGTCCCCCCGTATGGCTGCCGGGTCCCGTGGGCACTCCGTAAGGTTCGCTGGCCGTCAAGGCCAGGGCCTGCCTTTCCTCATCCGTCAGGTCGTATTTGATGGTGCCGTCGGGCGGAACGGCAAAGTTGGGATGGAACATCAAAGCCGCCTTTTCCTCAAGCGTCATCAGGCTGACGAGATTGGCGATCCTGTCTTCCGTGCCCAGCCTCCAGTCTTCGTAAGGATCCAGCACTCCGTTCTTGTTGAGGTCTTTGAAGCGGTACCTGCCCTCTTTGATTATTTCCGCCTTTCTTGCCTCTATTACGGGCTGCTCATAGTCACCGGAACACCGAATAAAGAGAAGTATCAAAACTGCCGGAAATGACAATTCTTTATGCATATGAAAAGGGGTTTGATAAATAAGTTCCTGCCGTACTAAAATTACGGCAAATTTAAATATGGAGATATAATATAGTCTGAGAGCAGTTTTATTTAAGACAATTCCAATATTTAAAATGTAATTGCGGATGATGGCATATTAAAAAAGAGGCCGTCTTACAAACTTCCTTTGAGACGGCCTCTTTTCCAGGTACAATGTAAAGTCAGCTGTTGTCTGTCAGAGGATTCAATGCCAATGTCTGGCAATTTCCCATGCATCCCATGAAAATGCCCGGGCAATGTCAGGAACGTATTTAGCTGTCAACGATAAGGGTACTACATTGACCACATTGACGGGTCCTCAGCCTCCTTGCTCATGGCCACATCAATCTTGGTACGGTTGGAAATGGCAATTTCGAGGGTCTGATAGCCATTTAGGCTGACGATAAGGGTCTTGGCGTTTTTAGGCAGTTCAATTGAATAGGTTCCGTCTTTCTGCGAAAGAACTGTGGTTTTGGATCCCTTGATCTGAACCGTGACCCCTGCAAGAACCTGTCCCGTGAAAGCATCGCTGATCTTGCCCGTGAGTTTGGCCTGCTGCCTGTAAACCAGGTCTGAAGCCTGCATTGCAGTGAACATTAGGAAAACAAAACCCAGCGTTACCATCAGCATAACATTACCTGCATTTCTCCTGCATCCCGTGCATGTTTCGTTGTTGCTATTTTTCATCTTTACCTGAATATTAAACATTAATTATTTCACAATTGCCGTGCCAAAATGCGGCCAATCGTAATTTCAGCAAATGTAAAAATAATTTTTTTTACAGAAAACGGCAAGCCTGCTTTGATGGCTGCAACTTCCCCCCTGCAGTGCATGTCGCAATAATGAACTACCTTAATGCCGGTCAGTTGCGACCGGTTACCCGACGGTTCGCTCGTTTCCATGAATGCAGACACAAGGATGTCTTTCAGGAAAAAGAGTTTCAGCAGGAAAAACTGAGTCTGGATGGGGAAAAGGAGAGTTCATCTATATAACCAAATCATTGTTTATCGTGTTCGATGAGATAGAACGCCAATATAATGTTACTTTTATCCTGCCACCTCCTGAGGATAAATATTTTGACGGAAGCATCTCAAATAATAGCCTGGTGCGGTCGCAACGGATGTCGCTCAACCTATTCGTGCATTTCAGCCTGTAAAATACCAAACCACTTACAGGCCATGTGAATTCCGATACTACCAATCCTGCCGGGTATACGGATATGAACCGTGAAAAACATATTACGCTCAGAACAATAAAAAGCATTAAAGAATTTCAGGCGCCAGGATAAAGTTTTACGGTTCTATGATTATTTTTACTGCCGGAAAGTGAAAAAAGCCAAACAAAACCTGATGTACAGGACAGAGAGAAAGATGTGCGGATAATGACGGCTAAAACCTGATATGGCAGACAGATTTTTATTCACGGTACTGCTCCTGATCTTTTCAGAAGTCCTTGCTGCCCAGACCGAAGACTTTGGTGTGTGGACCTCCGCAGGCATCGAAAAGGAACTGAAGAAGCTGTCAATCGGCGCGGAGGCCGAACTGAGAACCACGGATTTCCTTGGAGGGATTGACCGGTGGAGCCTACGTACCGAGGCAGGATATGATATTGTAAAGCCGTTGAAGGCCGGTGTGGCATACCAGTTTATATATTTCAACGACACAGAGTATAGTGATTTCCAGCCCCGTCACCGTTTCTACCTATTTTTACAGTGGAAACAGGAGCTGGGGAGATTTACGCTGGCCCTGCGTGAGCGCCTGCAACGCACCACCAAGGATGAGAGCGGCCGCATCAAGGAAAACGGAAAAACAGACACCTACCGGATCAATCCGGATATATGCTGGCGCAACCGCTTCAAACTGGCTTACGATATCCCGCGGTTCCCAATCAATCCGTCGCTTTCCGTCGAGACGTTTTATCAGTTGAACAATCCCGATGGCAACGGCTTCGAACAGTTCAGGTATTCCCTGGCATTCAGCTGCAAAATCAAAAAAGATCATGAACTGGAAGTTTACGGACTGCTGGATCAGGGTGTTTATTCCGAAGATCCTGTCAGCGAGTATGTGGGGGGACTGTCCTATACATTCTCCTTCTGACTGTCAAACAGCAATTCCTCTCAGGCACCTGTCAGCCTTCCTTGCCCATGGCCCAAACGGGATGATTGGCAATATTTTCAATGATCATACCCTTTGGGTTTTTGGTCTATATTTGTAAAAAAGTTGGCTATGCCGGCAAACGCAGGTCACAGACTTCCCCGATGGATGAAAATGAAACGGGCCCATGGGGAGGATTATTCCAGGATCCGGAACCTGGTTTCCCGGCAGGGCCTTCATACCGTCTGCAGCAGCGGAAACTGCCCCAATATCGGTGAGTGCTGGAGCAAGGGAACGGCCACCTTTATGATACTGGGAAATATCTGCACCAGGCATTGCAGGTTTTGTGCCGTGCAGGCCGGACAGCCGCTTCCTCCCGATCCCGGAGAGCCTGCAAGGCTCGCAGAAGCCATCCGGACCATGAACCTCAGCCATTGCGTGATCACTTCGGTTGACAGGGATGACCTTGATGACCTTGGGGTTTCCGCGTGGACAGAAACAATACGCCAGGTCAGGAAAATCAATCCCCTTACGACAATGGAAGTGCTCATCCCTGATTTTCAGGGTAATAAAAGCCTTATCCGGCGCATCCTCGACCTGAAACCTGAAATCGTTTCGCATAACCTTGAAACGGTTGAGCGCCTTACCAGCCGGATACGAAGCAAGGCAAACTACCGCACGAGCCTTGAAGTGATCAGGCAGGTTTCCTCATCAGGCATTATCTCCAAGTCAGGGATCATGGTGGGATTGGGCGAAACTGCCGATGAAGTCTGCCGGACGATGAGCGACCTGCTGGATGCAGGAACCCGGATCATGACACTTGGCCAGTACCTTCAGCCTACCCTGGCACACATGCCTGTCAGGGAATACATCACGCCGGAGCAGTTTGAACGGTACCGTGAAACAGCCATCAGCATGGGCTTCCGTTGTGTTGAAAGCGGTCCCCTTGTCCGCTCCTCCTACCGTTCCGAGGAACAATTCAATTGGTTCAGGCAGTCCCTATCCTGACGCATCGCATCAGTGCCTCCGTCTGTTCTGTGCCGGACCCTGCATCATTCAACCAGCACAGCCGTGCCGCTGGCTGTCACCATCAGCATGCTGCCGTTCACGCCAACCGTTTCGTAATCAAGGTCAATACCCAGAACGGCGTTGGCTCCCAACTGCCGGGCATTGTTTTTCATCTCGCCGAGGGCATTTTCCTTCGCTTCGCGGAGAACTTCCTCGTACGAGGCGGAACGGCCACCCACAATATCACGGATGCCGGCAAATATGTCCCTGAAAAGATTCGCCCCTATGATTGCCTCGCCGGTGACAAGGCCAAGGTATTTGCTCACCTTCTTTCCTTCAATGGACGGGGTGGTCGTCAGAATAAAGTCCTGCATAATCGTTATTTTTAATGCGGTTAATGAGTTTTCCTTATTTTATCTCAAATTTACAACTCTAAAGTAAATGATTAATCATTATGCGCCAAATTATAAAGATCGACGAGAACCTCTGCGATGGTTGCGGATTGTGCGTTCCCGCCTGTCATGAAGGCGCCATACAGATCAGGGATGGAAAGGCCCGGCTGGTCAGTGAGCAGATGTGCGACGGACTGGGAGACTGCCTCGGATACTGCCCACGGGGTGCGCTGACAATAGAAAAATCCGGGGAAGAGTCGGCCAGTGAACCTGAAGCACCCGCCGCCCCAAAAGCGGAAAAGACAATGCCGGCAGACACGGTCGCACCCGATGCCGTTCGGCAAACGGCACTGGGGAACTGGCCTGTGCAGCTGCATCTGGTGAATCCGTCTGCCGGATATTTTCGAAATGCTGACGTGCTGGTTGCCGCAGACTGCACGGCTTTCACAATGGGAGATTTCCACGGCAGGTACCTTAAAGGAAAAGTTCTGGTCATTGGATGCCCCAAGCTGGATTCTCATACGGAAAGCTATGTCAGGAAAATGACGGCGATGATTGACGGTTCACAAATCAACACACTGACTGTCATTATCATGCAGGTGCCCTGCTGCGGGGGACTGCTGCGCATGGCACAGGAGGCTTGCACCGGTGCATCGCGAAAGGTTCCTCTTAAATTAGTGGTGGCCGGAACTGATGGCAACGTTCTTAAGGAAGAGTGGTTATGATAAACAATCAGCGTTAACTATTTGGATGGTAATAGCAATCAAAAATATATGGAAAAATCATCAGTTTACCCTCTTGCAGGTTCTGTGGAATACTCCGGGGAGGCCATTGTCAGTAAAACGGTGCTTAAAAAAGAATGCGGAAACATCACTCTGTTCGCTTTTGATAAGGGACAGGGTCTGAGTCAGCACAGTGCACCATTTGATGCCTTTGTCCTTGTTACCGATGGCAGGGGACGCATAACCATTGGAGGAAAGGATTATGAACTCCGCTCAGGTGAATGCATAATCAT
>JAXDCR010000248.1:0-22539 GCA_034677845.1 Bacteroidales bacterium
CTGTCTTTTGAATAGATGGCAATACCTTCTTCAAGCAGGTTTAAATGCCAGATCAGTTTCTCTTTTTCTGAAAGCAGTTCTTCCTTTGCATCATTCAGTTTCTGATAAATATCTATGATTTCCTGCCCAACCTGGCCAAGTTCATTTGCAGGGAATTCGAATCTGCTCCTTACCGGTGTGTTTCCGGAAGCCTGTTCAGCAAAAGCTTTGAGCAAAGTGACTGATTTTCCGTATTTATCAGTGACAATCGCAAAAATAACCAGCGAAACCAGAAACAAAATGATGATCAACGCAAGAAAAAACCTGTCAGGTTGCAGCATCTGCCTGGCACTCATCTCATACCTAAGCGAAATCCTGATGTAAACCGGTTTGAAATACCTCGCAAAATAATAGTATTTCACCTGGGTGGAAGCCGAAACCCTGATATCCGTTCCCGATTCATTTTTGTCTGCCTCCCTGATTTCAGGACGGTTCAGGTGATTTTCAAGTCCGCTTAAATCTCCAACCTCGGAATCGTAAATAACCACACCGGTTGAATCTATGATGGAAATTCTTAAAGAATCGCCCGGAAGCAAAGTCAGTATGGAGTCGATTTCTGTTTTTAGAAAATTATGATCGTTCAGATTCCGGGAAATTCTGTTGTTAATCCATTCAGTATAATGGCTCAGTTCCTTGTTAAGTGAATCGGTCCTGATTTTTCTCTCATGGGAGTACTCGATTAAAAACAATAATAAAGTAGCACTGAGTGAAAAGCAGATTATAAAAAGAATCCATTTTTTATTATAGAGTTCAGACAATTTCATTTTTTATTCAAGCTCAAAACAATATCCGTAACCCGATCTGGAAATTAAATATTTTCCGTAGTTGCCGATCTTTTTCCGGAGTCTGGTAATATGCACATCGACCGTTCGGTCAGTTACATTAGTCTGTTTCCATATGACATTGAGAATTTCCTCGCGTGTGAACACCCTTGTGTTATTTTTAACAAGAAGGTATAGAATTTTATATTCGATGGGGGTAAGCTCCTTTTTAACACCGTCAATAAATACCCTTTTTTTATCAGGTTCAAGAACAATACCGGACAGCTTCACCGGTTCTTCAACTGCATTTTGCCTGGGGTTCCCGGTTCTTTTTATAACCGCCCTGACGCGGGCAATGATCTCCCGGATTGAAAAAGGTTTGGTTATATAATCATCCGCACCTACTGAGAATCCGGTTAGTTTTTCATTTTCAGAATTCTTGGCAGTAAGAAATATGATTGGAATTTCAATTTTTCTTTTGTTCCTTATCTCATCTGCAAGCCTGTAACCAGACATTTCCTTCATCATTACATCCAGGATGAACAGGTCATAGCGTGTTAGCTGCCTGTTTAAAGCTTCCTGCGGCGATAAAACCGTATCAACCGAAAAACCTTCGGATTCGAGATTGTATTTAAGTATCTCACATATATCTTCCTCGTCATCCACAACCAGTATCTTGTATCTTTCTTCCATGATCTTGAGCATAAAATGATTACAAACCACCAATTTAACTTAAAAAAATGTAATGATGGTTACAAAAACGTTATGAAAGTGTTACAGCGATCTGCCTTTTGCAGCCGCTTATAGAATTGCCTCCAGGTTCCTCCTGATTCCCTTGTAACCAGCTCTCATCACGGCGGTTCCGGAAAAGATCCTCAGGAACTGCTTTTCATCCATTTGTTGCCAGTCATCCCTGCTCATGGCAAGCATCTCCGGTCTGGCATCAAGTTCCGCTTCGCGGTGAATCGGTGATTTCCTGTTAAAGGGACATACTTCCTGGCAAATATCACATCCGAACACGCGGTTCATCATCCGGCCCCTGAAAGCTTCGGGAATGATGCCCCTGTTTTCTATTGTCAGATAGGAGATACAACGGTTGGAATCAATTATGTAGGGTCTGACAATAGCGTTGGTGGGGCATGCATCCAGGCATTTCCGGCAGCTGCCGCAGGTTCTTTTGACAGGTGTGTCAAAGCCAAGCGGTATGTCCACCATCAGATGACCGATAAATACAAAGGAACCATGCAAAGGCGATATCAGGTTTGAATTCTTGCCGATCCATCCCAGTCCGGCTCTTACAGCCAGGGAACGGTCAAAGACAGGCGCTGAGTCGACAAATGCCCTGCCGTTCACATTGCCCCTGTCTTCCCTGATGCACTGAAGCAGTTGCAGCAGTTTTTTTTTGATCACCCGGTGGTAGTCACTTCCAAAAGCATATTTTGAAAGGACAGGCGCCTTTGGGTCCTTTTGTCTTTCAGAAGTATTGTAATTCAGAAGGACAGAGATCACTGACAGGGTGCCGGGATATAAAAGGGAAGGGTCGGTCCGTTTGGCAATGTTTTTTTCCATATAGGCCATACCGGCATGGTACCGGTATTTAAGCCAGGATCTCAGTTTTTCAGCGTCTTCATGGAGCGGCGCAACGGATGAGATGCCGCAGGCGTCGAATCCAAGGTTCAGTGCCCTGGCTTTAACAAGGGATGAATATCGGGCCGCATCATCCACTACAGTTTCTTCTTAACTTCTGTGGTCTCATAGCCTTCAATGATATCACCCGCTTTTATGTCATTGAAGTTTTCAATATTAAGGCCGCAGTCCTGTCCGCTGACAACCTCCCTGACGTCATCCTTGAAACGTTTCAGCGATGCCAGCATTCCAGAATAAATGACAATGCCATCCCTGATGACGCGTACTTTTGTGTCACGTTTTATCTTACCTTCCTTGACCATACATCCGGCAACCGATCCGACCTTTGTTATTTTGAATACCTCGAGCACTTCAAGGGTGGCCACGATCTCTTCCTTTATCTCAGGAGAAAGCATACCCTCCATGGCAGACTTTATTTCGTTGATGGCATCGTATATGATTGAATACAGACGGATATCGATTTCCTCCTTCTCAGCCAGTTTCCGTGCTTGCAGGGAAGGGCGAACCTGGAAACCGACAATGATTGCATTCGATGCGGCAGCCAGCAGAACGTCGCTTTCCGAGATCTGTCCCACCGCCTTATGGATCACGTTGACCTGAATTTCTTCATTTGAAAGCTTGATCAGTGAGTCTGACAAAGCTTCAATGGATCCGTCAACATCACCTTTGATGATTACATTCAGTTCTTTGAAATTTCCTATGGCGATTCTTCTTCCGATTTCATCCAGGGTAATGTGTTTCTGGGTTCGAAGACCCTGTTCGCGCATCAGTTGTTCACGCCGGGTCGCCAGTTCCTTTACTTCCTTTTCATTTTCCATCACATGGAACTTGTCTCCGGCCTGCGGGGCACCGTTCAGGCCAAGAATCAGAACCGGGTCTGAAGGACCTGCCTTTTCAATCTTCTTTCCCCGCTCATTATACATGGCTTTTACCCTGCCGTAGTTATGGCCTGCCAGCACCAGGTCGCCCACCCGCAACGTGCCGGTCTGAACCAGTACGGTGGCGACATACCCCCGGCCTTTGTCCAGTGAGGATTCAATGATTGCCCCGACGGCCGGCCGGTCAGGATTGGCTTTAAGGTTGAGCATTTCCGACTCCAGAAGCACCTTTTCAAGAAGATCATCGACATGAAGTCCGCTTTTGGCAGAGATCTCCTGCGACTGGTACTTACCACCCCAATCCTCGACCAGTATGTTCATTTTAGCGAGGGCTTCCTTAATCTTTTCAGGATTTGCCGTGGGTTTATCAATCTTATTGATGGCAAAAACCATCGGTACACCTGCTGCCTGAGCATGATTGATGGCTTCGACCGTTTGTGGCATGATGCCGTCATCCGCAGCAATTACAATAATGGCAACATCGGTGATCTGCGCACCGCGCGCCCTCATGGCAGTGAAGGCCTCGTGGCCGGGTGTATCCAGAAAGGTTATCTGTCTGCCGTCCTTAAGCTCAACACCATAGGCACCAATGTGTTGTGTGATGCCGCCGGCTTCTCCGGCGATCACGTTGGCATGCCTGATGTGGTCAAGCAGTTTTGTCTTGCCATGATCAACATGCCCCATCACTGTTACAATAGGGGGCCTGCTCACCAGGCTTTCCGGGTCGTCTTCAATTTCAGGAATGGATTCCTGAAGGTTCGCGGTTACAAACTCAACCTTAAAGTTAAATTCCTCAGCAACCAGCACAAGGGCTTCGGCATCCAGCCTCTGGTTAATGGATACAAACAGGCCAAGGCTCATGCAGGCAGCGATGACCTCATTTACATGGACATTCATAAGGGTTGCCAGTTCATTGACGGTTACAAACTCCGTGACCTTAAGGATGTTTTTCTCCTGCTCCTTTTTTTCGAACTCCTGCTGCAGCCGCTGGCTGATAATTTCCCTCTTTTCACGCCTGTATTTGGAACCTTTTGATTTCCCCTTTGAAGTCAACCGGGCGAAGGTATCTTTTATCTGACGGTCAACATCTTCTTCACTTATCTCAGCATGATAGCCCCTTTTCTTTTTCTTTTTCTTTTTATCACCGATATCTTCGATGGGTTGTCTCGGCTGTTTATCGATGCTTATCCGTTGTATGTCTTTTTTAATTCTTTTGCGTTTCTTCTTAAGACCGGATTCACCGCCTTCTCTTTCAGCAGCTTCCTTTCCCCTGTCACCGCCGGCTGGTTCTATTTCTTCCTGGGCCATACGCGTGGCTTCAGTACCCGCAATCTTTGCCAGGCGTGACTGTTTTCCGCCCATTTCCTCCCTTGGTTCCTTTCCATCTGCCTCTTTACGGCCGGCAATCATTCTTGCCTTTCTCTCCTGTTCAAGCTGATCGCGGCTTTTTTTCGGCGGTCTTGTCCGCTGATTCATGGAATCCAGATCAATGCGCCCGACAACCTTAACCTCAACGTCTTTGATTTCTGATTTGACAAAGTTCTCATCCGCAAGATCTGTTTTCTTATCGGGTATCCTGACAATAGCCTGTTCGGGCTGCTCCGTCACTTCAGTTTTAACCTCGGCATCGGGAACAGCAATCGTTTTTTCCTCTTTTTCCTTCTGATCAACGGTTTCCGAAATTTCTTCCTTAGCAGGTGTGGCTGTTTTCCTGGGCTTTACAAGCTTATCCATTTCAATCTTGCCGATCACGTTTATCCGTATGGATTCTTTTTCCGGTGGTTTTTCAATTTCAGTTTCCGGCCGGAGTCCCGAAGCCCTCATATCCTTGATCAGTACTTCATCCTCAAAAACGCGTGATTCAGTGAAATGCGGCTCTGCTTTGTCATGCAGCGATATTGTCTCAAGACGCTCCCTTTTATTGAGTAAGGTGAGTTTTTCAGATTCCTTCTTTACATTCAGATCACTGCTGAATTCCTTCAGAAGCATATCATACTGTTCTGGTGTAATCTTCTCATTGGGATTTGAATCAATCTTAACCCCTTTCTTATGAAGGAAGTCAACAATTGTGGAAATCCCCACATTCAGTTCCCTAGCAATTTTACTAAGCCTTGTTGTTTTAATTTCGGTCATGCCAGGTTATAAGTTGGTTTTGCGCGGTCAAAATTAGTAAATCTGCAGCGATATCTATATTTGTGTATTCTATTCAAATTCAGCTTTCAGTATTTTAAGCACCTCCCGTATGGTTTCTTCTTCCAGATCAGTACGTTTTACGAGATCTTCAACATTCAGGTTCAATACGCTCCTTGCCGTGTCACAACCTATTGCCTTAAGCTCATCAATGATCCAGCCATCAATCTCATCTGCAAATTCTTCCAGATTGACATCTTCTTCATCGGCAAAATCGGTTTCACGGTATACGTCAATTTCATAGCCGGTTAACTGACTGGCCAGCTTGATGTTCAGTCCCCCCTTTCCGATCGCCAGTGACACCTCGTTGGGTTTCAAATATACATCTGCCTTTTTGGCCTTTTCGTCAATTTTGATGGATGAGATTTTGGCGGGACTCAGGGAACGGGATATATACAACTGCACATTGTTCGTAAAGTTGATCACATCAATGTTTTCATTTTTCAGCTCCCTTACTATGCCATGAATCCTGGAGCCTTTCATGCCGACACAAGCACCCACGGGATCAATGCGTTCATCGTATGATTCAACGGCAACCTTTGCCCTTTCACCCGGTATTCTGACAATCTTTTTTATGGTAATCAGACCGTCAAAGATCTCCGGAACTTCCAGTTCAAAGAGCCTTTCCAGAAATACCGGTGAGGTGCGCGACAGGATGATGAGCGGTGTGTTGTTCCGCATTTCGACCTTAATGACCACAGCCCTGATGTTGTCACCCTTACGGAAATAATCCGTCGGGATTTGTTCAGACTTGGGAAGGATCAGCTCATTGCCTTCTTCATCGAGGATCAGTATCTCACGTTTCCAGACCTGGTAAACTTCTCCGGTGATAATGTCACCAATGCGGTCACGGTATTTCTGGAAAACATTGTTTTTTTCAAGATCAAGGATACGTGCCGTCAGGTTTTGCCTTAAGGCCAATATGGCACGTCTTCCGAAGTCCATCAGTTTCACTTCATCGGTGACTTCCTCACCGGTTTCATAATCGCTGTCAATCAGTTTGGCTTCTGAAAGAGATATCTGACGGTTCGGGTCCTGTACTTCCCCGTCTTCGACAACTTCACGGTTCCTCCAGATTTCAAAATCACCCTTGTCAATATTGATGATTACATCAAAATTATCTGCTGTACCGAACATCTTTACGAGCATTCCGCGAAAAACATCCTCCAGCACACTCATCATGGTGGCACGATCTATGCTCTTCAGTTCCTTGAATTCCGAAAAAGTCTCGATCAAATTAAGGTTTTCCATAGTATCTTACACATTTATATTTTATTCCTGCCGGATCGAACATGCTTATAAGCATATTTGCCTGTAAAATTCTTTATCTCACCTGGGCTGTTTATTTACTGCTTTAAACACACCACAACTTTAGTCGATTTAACCTCATCCAATTTCAATGACGTATGAACGAATGTTTTCTTCTTCCTGCCTGTGATCTCATCCTTGACAAATGATTCCCTTTCAAGGATTATTCCGTCATCGGCAATCTGAGTCATTTTTCCCCTTAACCTTGTCCCGTCCTTTTTGAGCACATCGACCATTCTTCCCAGGTTCTTCCGATATTGCACAGGGAAAACAAGCGGCCTGTCAACACCGGGGGAGGAAACTTCAAGCTCAAAATCCTGTTCCTCCCGGTTAAGTTCCGATTCAAGAAAGCGACTGATCCGTGCACATGTATCAACTGTAACAGGCTGTAAACCATCAACGAATATAGAAACCTTGCCATGTGGACTGATGTTAATGTCCACCAGTACCAGTTCCATGTCCTGTAAAATCCTGCTTAGCAAACTTCTGATCCGTTGTGCGCTTATCGTCATGTTAAATCTGTAACAAAATAGGGGACATTTTTGTCCCCTATTACCAAAAAACTGTGCAAATATACAAACAATATATTACAATTCAAATAAATTAGTCGGGCGGCCCTAAATCCTTGAACCAAACCTGTCGGAAGCGCTGACCTGACAGTATAAATTGTCGGCTTTTTAAGTCATTATTGAATATTTTAGCATATTTTAGAAAAAAAAAGGATTGTCACCTGTTGTCAATAAACGGAAAATCATAAATGATCCGGTTCACGGGTTTATTAAAATCCCGACGGATTTTATTTTCGATTTGCTTGAGCACAGGTATATACAACGCCTCAGGAGGATCAGGCAACTCGGGCTTACAAGTTATGTTTACCCGGGGGCAACCCATACGCGTTTTCAGCATACCCTGGGGGCGGCTCACCTGATGGGGATGGCAATCGATAACATCCGCCAGAAGGGAATCATGATCACGGAGAATGAAGCCGAAGCAGCCATTGCCGCGATCCTGCTCCATGATATTGGGCACGGCCCATTTTCACATTCACTGGAAGAAAGCATAATCACTGACCTGAAACATGAGGACATCTCAGAAATGCTCATGAACAGGATGAACGAGGATTTCGGCGGACGGCTTGAAACGGCCATCAGTATTTATAAAAACAGGTATCATAAGAAGTTCCTTCATCAGCTGGTTTCCGGCCAGCTTGATATGGACAGGATGGACTATCTGATGAGGGACAGCTTTTACACAGGTGTGGCAGAAGGAATTATCGGAACGGACCGGATTATCAAGATGCTGAATGTTTCAGGCGATGAGCTGGTTGTTGAATCCAAGGGTATTTATTCAATCGAAAAGTTCCTGATCGCTCGCAGAATAATGTACTGGCAGGTGTATTTCCATAAGACAGTCATCGCCGCCGAAAACCTGCTGCTCCAGATGCTGAAAAGGGCAAAGTACGTGGCTTCCGCTGACACTGCTTTGTTTTCAACGGACGCTCTGGGATATTTCCTGCGAAATCCAATCACAAAAGAGACCATTGATAGTAATAAAGAATTGATCCTGAATAATTTCATCAACCTGGATGACGATGATATCATGGTGTCTGCCAAAGCATGGGCAAATCATCCCGATGAGATACTTTCAATGTTGTCAGGTCAGCTGACCAGACGTGTGCTACCCAAAGTCAGGATTCAGGAAAATCCTTTCAGCCAGGAATCCATGAAAGAAATGATCAGCTTTCTGAAGGAAAAATACCGGCTTAAGGATCAGGAAATCCCGTATCTTTTGAATACCGGTATCATTTCGAACAACGCATACAGCATCCGGGCAGAGTCAATAAAGATCATTTTCAATAACGGGGAGATAAAAGACCTGACGGAGGCTTCTGACCTGTTCAGGACACCCAACCTGACAGAAAACATCAAAAAATATTTTCTTTGGTACCCAAAAGAATTTTCTGTAAATTGTTAATTTTGTGCCCTGATTTACTTATGGTATGAATCCGTTCCTTCGTAACAATGTTTGTTGTATGACATTTGTTACTTATTGTCGCAGCATAACCTGAATTGAAACCTGTCATTGCATGAATTTTACCGCCAGAATAATCGCTGAATTCACGAAAGGCGATATAATTGGAAATCCGGATGAAGTAGTCACAGATATCTCAAGAATAGAAGAAGGCAAGAACGGTACCCTGGCTTTCCTTGCCAATCCGAAATATGAAAAATACCTGTACAGCACCGACGCTTCCATTGTACTTGTAAACAAAGAACTTAAAATAGACGGTGCCATAAAACCAACTATTATCAGGGTAAACAACGCCTATGATGCGTTCACCTCACTCCTTGAATTATACTCACAACAAGTGCCTGAAAAAGAAGGGATTGAACAACCATCTTTTATTGATCCGAGTGCCGTACTGGGCAACAGAGTCTATGTCGGAGCTTTTGCCTACATCGGAGCAAGGGTGATAATCGGTGACCATGTTAAGATATATCCCAATGTTTATATTGGTGATGGAACCATCATTAAGGAGCATACCATCCTTTATCCGGGGGTTAAAATATATCACGATTGCATAATTGGATCCGGATGCATTATCCATTCAGGTTGTATTATCGGGGCTGACGGTTTTGGATTTGTCCAGCAGGCCAACCAGCAGTACAGAAAAATTCCACAGATCGGCAATGTAGTTATTGAGGATATGGTCGAGATCGGTGCCAACACCACAATTGACAGGGCCACGATGGGATCGACAATCATACACGAAGGAGTCAAACTGGATAATCTGATCCAGATCGGCCACAACGTTGAGGTGGGTGAAAACACAGTTATTGTGGCACAGGCAGGTATTGCCGGATCAACCAAGATAGGACGCAACACGATGATCGGGGGTCAGGCGGGACTTGCAGGACATCTGAAGATCGGTGATGATGTCAAGATCGGAGCCCAGTCAGGAGTCACAAATAATCTGAAGAACAATGACACTGTGCTCGGATCACCTGCACTGAATGCCGCCAAACAGATAAAGGCCATGATCGTTTATAAGACATTGCCCGAAATGAGTAAAAAGCTGGATGAGCTGGAAAAGGAAATTGAAAAGTTACGTAAATTGCTGAAATAGTATTTACGCTGTTCCTTATATGTAATTCGGGTTTCACTTCGTTATCATAAGTGCATCATCGGAAAGTGTCATTCCGCATTTATAGACAGAACATACAATGGTTCAGTAGAAATTCTAATAATTTTTATAATTTCGCGCATGTTTCATGAACCGTCACATTAGTATGTATGCCTGATAAACAAAGGACGGTAGCCAAAAAAGTCAGTTTTAAGGGCAGAGGACTGCACTCGGGTGTTGAAGTTGAAATGGTCATTCATCCGGCCCCTGAAAATCACGGTTACCAGTTTATAAGAACAGATGTCAGCGGATCTCCCGTCATCCGTGCCATTGCCGAGAACGTTAAATTTACTGAGCGAAGCACAACTTTAGTTGACAAGGGCACCTCCGTCACAACGGTTGAACATCTCCTTGCGGCACTCTACGGTCTGGGTGTCGATAATGCCTTGATCAGCCTTAATGGTCCGGAAGTACCCATTCTTGATGGCAGCGCGCATATCTTTGTCGAAAACATTCTTAAGGCCGGGATTGCGGAACAGCAGGCAGAAAGGATCATTTATGCCATAAAGGAAAAGACTGAATACCGCGATGAAACCCTGGGCATTGAGATAGTAGCCTATCCGGATGAGAATTTTGTGGTTGATGTTCACATTGATTTCAATTCACAGGTTATCGGTCATCAATATGCCACCTTAAGGAGTTTTGATGATTTCGAAAATGAATTTGCAGTCTGCCGGACATTTGTCTTTTTTCATGAGCTTGAAATACTGCTGAATCATAACCTTATCAAAGGAGGTGATCTTGATAATGCGATTATCATTTCTGACACTCCCGTCAATCCCAAAGAAATTGAAAGGATTAAGGTCCTGTTAAGCAAACCGGATGTAAGTATTAAATCGCAGGGCATCTTGAACAATGGTGACCTGTATTTCCCAAATGAACCGGCAAGACATAAGCTACTTGACGTGATCGGTGATCTTGCCCTATGCGGAGTTCGGATTAAAGGAAGGATTATTGCCACAAAACCGGGACACCATGCGAATGTTGAATTTGTAAAAATACTGAGAAAAAACATCAAGCATTTTCTCAGCAAGCCTACTCCTCCCTTATACGATCCTGATACGCCCCCTTTATTTGATATTAACCAGATAAGGAGGATGTTACCGCACCGGAATCCATTCCTGCTTGTCGATAAAATTACTTCTATGACAGACTGGGTGGTCTGCGGTGTTAAGAATGTAACAATGAATGAATCCTTTTTTGCCGGCCATTTTCCTGATGAGCCCATCATGCCGGGCGTATTGCAGATCGAAGCACTTGCCCAGGTTGGTGGCATACTTCTGCTGAGTTCCGTTCCTGATCCTGAGAATTACCTGTTGTATTTTCTGCGGATTGATTCGGTGCGCTTCAAGCGGAAGGTCGTGCCGGGTGATACGCTTAATATCAGGATGGAACTGAAGGAACCCATTAAAAGGGGAATAGCATTGTGCAAGGGAGAAGGATTCGTGGGCGATCAGCTTGTCATTGAAGCTGAATTCATGGCTCAGCTGGCAAAGAAGCCCGGCAAATAAATCGATGTGATGTCAAATGCGTTAATAAAAGTTCCATGAGTAACCGGTCACTTATATCAGTTGATCCCCGTGCCAAAATCGGTGGCAACGTGGAAATTGGTCCCTTTACCACAATTTACGGTGATGTTGAAATCGGCGACAATACCTGGATCGGTCCCAGTGTAACAATCATGGACGGAGCAAGAATCGGACATCACTGCAGGATCTTTCCCGGGGCGGTTATCTCAGGAATACCGCAGGATCTAAAGTTCGAGGGTGAAATTACCACTGCCGTAATCGGTGACCATACAACCATCAGGGAGTATGTTACCGTGAACCGGGGCACCAAGTCAAAGGGTACCACTATCGTGGGGAGTAACTGCCTGTTGCAGTCATACGTACACATCGCCCATGACTGCCGGGTCGGTGACCATTGCATTCTGTCGGGTTATTCCGGCCTTGCAGGTGAGGTAATTATAGAGGACTGGGCTATCCTCGGCGGCGGCAGCCTGGTACATCAATTCGTCCGTATCGGAAGTCATGTGATGATACAAGGAGGGTGCGCCGTCGTGAAAGATGTACCGCCATATATTATGGCCGGAAGGGATCCGGTGGCCTATGCGGGATTGAATCTGGTGGGACTTAGGCGCAGGGGGTTTGAAAAGGAAAAGATCCTTGAACTGCAGGAAATCTACCGCACAATTTATCAGAAAGGCCTTAACACGTCAGATGCCCTTCGCAACATTGAAGCCTGCTTTCCTTCTTCCGAGGAGCGTGATCACGTAATTTCCTTTATACGCAATTCAGAGAGAGGCATTATTAAAGCCTTGCTCGATGACTGAAAAACCTAACGGCTGAGGCCGTTCCATCCCTGAGCCTTTAGTTCGATATCAGTACCGGATTCCATCCGGATCATCTTTCCCTCTTGTTCAGGCAACATATGTCCGATGACCGTAATTTCATGCCGGTTCCTTATCTTCTCGTGATCATTCAATGAAAGTGTGAAAAGAAGCTCATAATCTTCCCCTCCGTTCAATGCAGCTATTAATGGTTCAAGATTAAATTCATCTGCTGTTTTCCTGGTTTGCGGATGTATGGGCAGCTTTTCGGCGAATATCCTGCATCCCTTCTTTGACGCATGGCAGAGATGCATCAGTTCAGATGACAGACCGTCTGAAATATCAATCATGGAGGTAGGTTTTACATCCATTGCAGCCAGCATATCGACAATATCCTTCCGGGCTTCCGGTTTAAGCTGCCGCTCAAGGATATAATCATACCCTTCCAGTACTGGCTGGATACTGCTGTCTTTCTGATAAAGCAGCAATTCCCTTTCAAGTACCTGCAGACCCATATAAGCTGCCCCCAGGTCGCCTGATACACAGATCAGGTCATTCGAGCCTGATCCGTAACGGTGTACAACTGAACCAGGCTCACATTCGCCGATCGCCGTACAGCATATGGTAAGTCCCGTCAGCGATGAAGTGGTATCCCCGCCGACCAGATCCACGCCATGTTTCTGGCAGGCGAGTCTCAGCCCTGCATATATTTCCTCAACCATCGCCACGGAAAACTTGGCCGAAACCGCAATGGCCACCAGCAATTGTTTTACCCTTGCATTCATCGCATAGATATCCGAGAAATTGACAATGGCTGCCTTGTATCCGAGATGTTTGAGCGGGGTATAAACAAGGTTGAAATGGACACCTTCTGTTAGCATATCGGTTGTGACAACCACCCTTTTACCCGTATAGTCCAGAACAGCGGCATCATCACCTACCCCAGTGATTGTGCCCGCATTTGTATTCCGGATATCAGCGGTGAGTTTCCTTATCAGACCAAACTCCCCGAGGTTTTTTATGTCATCATCTGTTGCCATGCCCTGAAATTCTAGCTCCCACAAATATCAAGATAAATTGAAGCAGATTTATTATATTTGCCGTTATTTAGAATTATTCTAAATATTTGCGTTTTCATTCGATTGTATCAGTATGGATGAGGTATCAAAAGACAAGGTTTTATCTGATCTTACGCGGGGAGAATATAAGTTCGGGTTTTTCACTGATATTGAGACTGAAACCATTCCAAAAGGACTTAATGAAGATATCATCCGATTAATATCTGCTAAAAAGAATGAACCGGATTTTTTGCTTGACTTCCGCCTGAAAGCCTTCAGGTGCTGGCAGACCATGAAAATGCCGGAATGGGCTCATCTCAACATTCCGCCCATTAATTACCAGGATATTATTTATTATGCAGCGCCAAGGCAGAATAAAGGGCCCGGGAGCCTTGAGGAAGTCGACCCGGAACTCTTGAAAACTTTTGACAGACTTGGTATTCCTCTTGAAGAACAGAATTTGCTCGCGGGAGTTGCCGTCGATGCGGTAATGGACAGCATTTCCGTGAAAACCACATTCAAGGAAACGCTTGCTGAACTGGGAATCATTTTTTGTTCAATGAGTGAGGCTATCCGCGAATATCCCGATCTCATAAAAAAATACCTGGGCTTCGTCGTACCCTATACTGACAATTATTTTGCCGCCCTTAATTCAGCGGTTTTCAGCGACGGTTCATTCTGTTACATTCCGAAAGGTGTCCGCTGTCCGATGGAACTGTCGACTTATTTCAGGATTAATGCAGCCAATACGGGACAATTTGAACGCACGTTGTTGATAGCCGATGAAGAAAGCTATGTCAGTTATCTCGAAGGCTGTACAGCCCCCATGAGGGATGAAAACCAGCTTCATGCGGCTGTTGTGGAAATCGTTGCATATGATCATGCGGAAATTAAATATTCAACTGTGCAGAACTGGTATCCGGGTGACAGAAACGGCATAGGGGGCATTTACAATTTCGTTACCAAACGCGGCCTGTGCAAGGGTGCCTGTTCCAAGATTTCCTGGACACAGGTGGAAACCGGCTCTGCCATCACCTGGAAATACCCAAGCTGTATCCTGAAAGGAGATCATTCAGTCGGAGAGTTTTATTCAGTTGCCATAACAAACAATTATCAGCAGGCGGATACTGGCACAAAGATGATCCATCTCGGCAAGGACAGCAGAAGTACAATTATTTCTAAGGGAATATCAGCGGGACACGGACAAAACAGTTTCCGTAGCCTGGTAAGGGTGTCAAAGAATGCGGAAAGAGCTAGAAATTATACGCAGTGTGATTCATTGCTTATGGGGGATAAGTGCGGTGCCCATACTTTTCCGTATATTGAAGTCGAGAATGACTCTGCCATCCTGGAACACGAAGCCACCACATCCAAAATCGGAGAAGATCAGATTTTTTATTGCAACCAGCGTGGTATAAGCACAGAACATGCAGTGGGTCTGATAATCAATGGCTATGCAAGGGAGGTGCTGAACAAACTGCCAATGGAATTTGCCGTTGAGGCTCAGAAGTTACTTGAGATTAGCCTTGAAGGCAGTGTCGGATGAATAGCGGATAATGAAACGATAACAAATAAATCATCAACACAAATGCTTCGGATCAGAAACCTGCATGTAAGCATTGAAGGTAAAGAGATTCTGAAAGGCATCAACCTTGAGGTCAATAAAGGTGAGGTGCACGCCATCATGGGCCCCAACGGTTCCGGCAAAAGCACGCTGGCTTCTGCCATCGCCGGCAGGGATGTTCTGGAAATCACAAAGGGCAGCATAACCTTCCTGGGTGAGAACCTTTTGGAAATGAGTCCCGAAGAACGTGCACGAAAAGGCTTGTTCCTCGGCTTCCAGTACCCGGTTGAAATTCCCGGGGTTTCCATTGTCAATTTCATGAAGACTGCCATTAATGAGCTGCGTAAATCAAAAAACCTGGATCCCATTAATGCCACCGATTTTCTTAAGATGATGCGCGAAAAAAAAGAGCTGGTCGGTTTGCATGCCAACCTTACAAACCGGTCCGTCAATGAGGGATTTTCAGGCGGAGAAAAAAAACGCAACGAGATCTTTCAGATGGCTATGCTTGAACCCCGGCTGGCCATACTTGACGAAACCGATTCGGGACTGGATATTGATGCGCTAAGAATAGTGGCAAACGGGGTAAACAAGCTCCATACAAGTGAAAATGCCACCATTGTCATCACACATTATCAGCGTCTGCTGGACTATATAGTTCCTGATTTTGTACATGTGCTTTACAAAGGACAGATAGTCAAATCCGGCGGAAAGGAGCTTGCTCTTGAACTGGAGACCAAAGGCTATGACTGGATCAGCACTGAAAGCGAGCAGTAACCGTAACTTATTGATGTAAGCACATGAAACAGACAAACCAAAGCATCGATCTGAAAAAGAGCATAATAAGCCTTTTCAGGCAATATGCGGGTTTGATTGAACAGCATTCCGGAGATATTTTGAACAGATACAGAGAACAGGCCTTTCATGATTTTGACCGCCTTGGAGTGCCTACGACAAAAAGTGAGGCTTACCGATACACATCACTCGACAGGTATCTGAAAGGCAATTATGACCTTGAACTGTCACCAAATCCTTTCAAACTGAATCTTGAGGATATTTTCAGGTGTGATGTGCCTGAACTTGAGAGCCATGTTGTGCTCACCCTCAATAGTTACTTTTATAAATTCAGTCAGTCGGCTGATCTTCCGCAGGGGGTTGTAGTATGCGGTCTGAATGAGGCAACCACAAAGTATGCCGGAATTTTTAAGTTCCATTATTCACAGTATGCCGACACTTCGATAGACGGTATTGTTGCCCTGAATACTTTGTTTGCACAGGATGGAGTTTTTATTTATATCCCCAGCGGGGTTGTGCTTGACAAACCGTTGCAGGTGATAAATCTAAGCCATTCTTTAAGAGACCTTCGGATTACCCGGCGCAATCTCGTAATAGCCGGGGACGGCTCATCCGCCGGCATAGTCGTCTGCGACCATACCCTCTGCAACAGGCATTATCTGATCAACTCACTGACTGAGATTGTTGTCGGCAAGGATGCAAGGCTTGATTATTCCAAGCTGCAGAGCGAAAACAACCATACAACTCAGATCAACAACATCTTTGTTCACCAGCATGAAAACAGCCGTCTGAACAGCAACATGATCAACCTGCATGGCGGTCTGATCAGAAATAACTTCTATGTCACCTTGGGCGGCCCGTCTTGTGAGAGCAACCTATACGGATTATTTCTGTGTGACGCCAGTCAACATGTTGCGAATTACACGCTGGTCGATCATAAAAACCCCGGTTGCAAAAGCTACCAGCTTTTTAAGGGCATCCTGAAAGATGAGTCAACAGGTGTTTTCAACGGGAAAATCCTGGTACGGAAGGAAGCTCAGAAGACCCAGGCTTATCAGCGAAGCAACAACATTCTGCTTTCCGCTTCTGCCAGAATGAACACGAAACCACATCTGGAGATTTATGCTGATGATGTGAAATGCAGCCACGGGGCAACAGTAGGCCAGCTGGACAAAGAAGCCATGTTTTACCTGCGCTCCAGAGGCATCAGCGAGTCTGAAGCCCGTCATTTGTTAATGTACGCTTTTGCCAATGAAATTGTCGGTAACATTTCCGTCGATGTACTGAAGCAACGGATCATTGACCTTCTTGACCGCCGTTTAAGAGGTGAACTGTCAAGATGCAATGGTTGCAATATTCATTGCGGATGATAAACAATATGATTATGAATGATTTAATTAAACACATCCGGGATGATTTTCCGATTTTAAAACAGAAAGTCTACAACAAACCACTGGTCTATCTTGATAACGGGGCAACCACACAGAAACCCATACCGGTTATCGAATGCATCAATTCGTATCACCAGGAAAAGAACGGCAGCATTCACAGGGGAATTCATTTTCTGAGCGACCGGGCTACTGAAGACTTTGAAAATGCAAGAAAGACAATTCAGCAATTTATTAATGCACGCCACGCTCATGAAATTATCTTCACAAGCGGCACCACCGGTTCCATAAACGGACTTGCCTTTTCATTCGGTGAAAGATATGTGAACAGGGATGACGAGATCATTGTATCAGAAATGGAGCATCATTCGAATATTGTTCCATGGCAGATGCTTTGTGAAAGAAAACAGGCAAAACTGATGGTAATCCCCTTCACTGATGACGGAACCCTCGATCTCAAGGTTTTTGACAGGCTGATCAGTCGCCGAACAAAGCTTGTATCAGTCATGCACGTTTCAAATACTCTGGGAACCATCAACCCTGTTGAATATATCATATCGAGGGCGCATGCTTCCGGCATACCCGTTATGGTTGACGGTGCACAGTCTGTTCCCCATCTGGAGGTGGATGTACAGCAGATGGATTGTGATTTCTTTGTTTTTTCCGGTCACAAGGTTTATGGTCCCACCGGAACAGGCATTCTTTATGGTAAGGAAAGATGGTTGCAGGAGATGTTGCCGTTCCAGGGAGGAGGTGAAATGGTCGACAAAGTCAGTTTTGAAAAGACTACTTACAACCATCTCCCTTTTAAGTTCGAAGCCGGAACGCCCAATTATATTGGTGCTATCGCACTTGCCGAGGCACTCAGATACATCCGGCAAACAGGCATGGACGTTATCAGGCTTCACGAACATGAGCTGCTGGAATACGGCACAAAAAGGCTCATGGACCTGGGTAATGTAAGGATTTTCGGTGAAGCTCCCCAAAAGAGTTCCATCATTTCCTTTAACATTGATCAGGTACACCACTTTGATGCAGGTATGATACTGGATAAGATGGGCATTGCCGTTCGTACCGGCACACACTGTGCACAACCTGTCATGAAGCACTATGGGATTGACGGAACCGTAAGGGCTTCTTTTGCCATGTACAATACAAAGGAGGAGATCGATTCACTGGTGGAGGGAGTGCGGAAAATTGCCCTCATGTTCAGATGAACCATCTTCAACCTTATTTTGTTTCATTTGTTAGGTGCATATGCAGAAAAAAAGCATTGATGAAGTTCAGGATGAAATCATACGCGAATTTGAAGTGTATGATGACTGGCTCGACAAGTATAATTACCTGATAGAGTTGAGCAGGGAACTTCCATTGCTCGATCCGAAACATAAGGTAAATGAAAACCTGATTAGCGGATGCCAGTCAAAAGTATGGCTGAATGCTGACTTCAGTGGGGGTTTGGTCCATTTTTCCGCCGACAGTGATGCCATCATCACCAAAGGTATAATAGCCCTTCTCATAAGGGTATTATCAGACAGGATGCCTGATGAGATTCTTAACTCTGACCTGTATTTCATTGACAGGATTGGCCTGCGGCAGAACCTGACGCCTACCCGTTCGAACGGACTGCTGTCAATGATCAAACAGATGAAGTTATATGCTCTCGCCTATCACACCAGGACAAAGGACAACTAAATGGATCCGTCATGGAAGAGTCGAAAGACATGTTTAAGCTTGAGAACGCCATAGTAAGGGTATTGAAGGACACATATGACCCCGAGATTCCTGTTAATATTTATGATCTGGGGCTGATTTACGATATTGCAGTTGACGACATGAATCATGTGACAATCACCATGACCCTGACCGCTCCAAATTGTCCCGTAGCCGACACTCTGCCCGTTGAAATCAGGGAAAGGGTTGAAAAGGTCGAAGGCATCTCTTCAGCAGAGGTTAAACTTGTTTTTGATCCGCCGTGGAACCAGTCAATGATGTCGGAGGAAGCCATGTTTGAGCTGGGTCTGCTATAGCCGCACTCACTCTGTTATTAACTTTTAAAACTTTTTAACGTATACTCAGTTTTTGGAATACTTTTTGCGCTATTTTCGGAATAATTGGAAGCCTATGAAGAAAATTATACTCCTGGCCGCTGTTATTCTCCTCTTGATTTCCTCATTTACTGGATATGGTTCTGCAGATGGATCAGACAGGGCAGTTCTTCTTTCGCATCTTGAAACTCTGTCCCCTGCCCAACCCGAAACTGAAATTGAGATATTTCCAAACCCCGTTACTGAAAGCAGGCTCACAATCTCTTCTGCTTATCCCATGGTATCAGTGCAGATACTTAATATAACCGGCAAAATAGTGTTCACTCAGGAATTTCAGCCTGCCACCGGCCGGGCTGAAGTTGACCTGAACAAACCGGAAAAAGGTATCTATCTGGTAAGGATAAGTTTCAGCAGCAATGAAATTCACACTGAGAAAATCATGGTCAAATAATCGATCTCTCCTTTTCTGCGGCAATATCATTGCATCAGAATCATCCCTGTTTCAGATCTGTATGACTCGGGTAAGTGGCTGCCCGTCAGTGCACCGACCGGCATTACTATGATATCTGTTCAGGGTCAGATTAATCTTTACCCAATCAGTTTTATGGCAGGTAACAATGATGTTTTGTTACTGATCATATTTGAAAAATTAAGTTGGCGCATTTGTTATAAAGATTAAAAAATATATATATTTACGGCTGTCTGAATGGTTCATGAAATTCACATCGTACTGTGGGCAAAAAGAGAATCATTAAATCTTACGAGCAGCTTTCTGAAGATATGATCGAAAAGCTGAAGACAAAGTACCCTGATGGGTATGATGATCACATAATTACATTTACCAATCCAAGGGGTGAAATAAAAGTAGCTATTCCTTTTGAGACTGAGGATATTTACTACCTGATTAAACTTCCTCGTACAAGTGCTGCTGAAGAGGAAGAAGACGTCGAATCCCCCACCTATGATGAATTTGACAATTTTGAAAGTCTGGATATAAGTGATAATGTATCCGATGACGAGGAATAGCGGTTTACAGCGACCAGTCTATTTCTTTCAATCCGTGCCTTTTCAGTATCTCATTTGTCTTCGAAAAATGCCTGCAACCGAAAAAGCCATTATAGGCTGAAAAGGGAGAAGGATGTGCTGCCTTCAAAATATAGTGTTTGTTTGTATCTATCAGACTTTCCTTATCCTGTGCATATTTGCCCCATAGCAGGAATATCAGTCCCACCCGCTTTTCTGACAGTTTGCGGATCACCGAATCGGTAAAAACCTCCCACCCCTTCTTCTGATGCGAGCCTGGCTGGTTTGCGCGCACAGTTAGTGTTGCATTCAGCAGCAAGACTCCCTGCAATGCCCATTTTTCGAGATTGCCGTGTTCGGGAACAGGGATCCCGAGGTCGGTATGGATCTCTTTGAATATGTTGACAAGCGAAGGAGGGGGATTGATGCGGCCGGGCACTGAAAAACATAGTCCGTGTGCCTGTCCCGCCCCGTGGTAAGGGTCCTGTCCCAGTATCACGACCCTGACCCTGTCAAAAGGAGTCAATTTAAATGCATTGAAAATAAGTCCACCGGGAGGATAAACCGTGTACTTTAATTTTTCTTCGACCAGAAATTCTTTCAACTCGACAAAATACGGCGCACAGAATTCCTGTTGAAGCATTTCCTTCCAGCTTTCTTCAATCTGTGGATTAATCTGGGTCATGTTGTGCCTGTTTGCGGCTAAATTAATATATTCTGCTTCTGCATCCGTTGTTCGTAACTCGGGATTTGTCCTGGCAAATATTTCCTAAATTTGGCAATGCAAAAACTATGGAAGGGGTCTGATGCCTAAGGAAACATGGAAGATATTGGCAGTTATGGTCCTGGTAATATTGCTGGCTGTCATTGTATTTCTATTTGTTTTCAGACCGGATTCAACCGGTGAGCCTGTCCGGGCGATCCCTGCTGATGCATCGGTAATCATACGGGTAAATAATTTCTCAAGGGTTTCTCAAATCCTTGATGGCGGTAACAATCTTGTCGATGACCTGCTGGCCATGCAGGGCATGAAACAGCTGAAAACTCAAATAAGCTTTGTAGACTCCCTATATAACAGCAACGCCGATGTGAAGTTGCTCCTGCAAAGCCAGCCTTTTTTCATTTCGGCACATTTTACCGGCAAGGAAAGCATCAGTTGCATGTTTACGATAAAGATGCAACCGGGAATCAGTGAAAAGGAAATTGACAGGATTGTATCCTCACTGATAAACAATAAAGGCACCATACTTGAAAGAAAGTATGAAGGTGTCAACATCCGGGAGATCAGTCTGCTTGACCAGCAAGATATAGGCAACTTCGCCTTTACCGTTACCGATGGCCTGTTTCTATTGAGCTTTTCAACAATCACCCTTGAAGATGCCATCCGGCAGGTATGGTCAGAGGAATCTTCAGCACAGCAGAATGAACTGAATGATATGCTGGCTTCAGCTGACAAGAACTCAACTGTCTTTGCCAACCTGTTTGTCAATTTCAAAGAATTACCAAGAAGTTTCTCAACCTTGGTTAATGCTGATTTCAAAGCCGAGGTCAGGTCTTTTGATACATTTGCCAACTGGGCCGAACTGGATATGAATGTGCTTTCAGACCTTCTGTTATTTAATGGATTCATCCATGCTCCCGACTCGGCTATAACCGTCTCGGCTCTTTTCCTGGATCAGAATCCTCAAAAGGTATATGCAGATGAAATTCTGCCGGGGTCAGTATCAGCCATGCTTGCACTTTCTTTTTCGGACATAGGAATGTACGTGAACAGTTACAAAGATTACCTTGAAGAAAGGGGACAGCTGACCTCATATAACAACAACCTCAAGTCGCTCTCCACAGCCTATGGCACAGACTTTCTGGATGAATTCTCGCAGCTGATCGATAACGAAATAACCCTGGCCCTGGATGCCGGCAGTGATGACGAAGAGCCGCTGCGTACCTATATAGTCATGCATGTTAAAAGCCAGAGTCTTGCTGAAACAAAGTTGACTGCAATATTGCACCGGATAGCGGCAGCCAATTCGCGTTCCGTTGAATCCTATACCCACCGGTATAAGTTTGATAATGAACTCTCTTTCAACATTTATCACCTTCCTGTAAGGAAGTTCTCCTCTAAGTTGTTCGGATCGATTCTGGGCGTACTTGACGAACATTATTATGTGATCCTTGATAATTTCCTCGTATTTTCATCAGACCCGGAATCGCTTCAGCAGCTTATCAGGAAATATATCCTTAACCGCACACTGATAACTGACGCGGTGTATGCGGATTTTAAAAACAGCCTGTCTCCGCGGTCCAACCTATATTTCTTCTGCAGGCTT
>JAXDCR010000249.1:0-5879 GCA_034677845.1 Bacteroidales bacterium
GGCAGCCGCAAAATCCTCTTTCATCTTGTTAAGACCCCCCACCGGATTTTCCGCATAAAGGTTGTATTCCTCAGACACTTCGAGAGGTTTACCGACATTGACAAACAGCGTTCCCCGGAAATGCTGGTAGTGACTGTAGTCAATGCCCACCGGCACTATCTTCACACCGGGTCTGTCACCGTAATCCTCCTGTGCCATGAAGGCTATCCGGAACAGTCCCTTTACCAGCGGCCTGAGCCTTCTTTTATCGCCATGGTTGCCTTCCGGGAAGAGCACAAGGGGATTCAGCCTGTTGCGCAACACCTGCAATGTCCTGCCGAAAACTTCGTCATTCTTTTTCACATTTTCGATCCCGTCGCGCAGCCTGTATATGGGCATGATGTTCAGGTAGGTAAGGAAGCGTATCAACAGCCTCCCCTTGAAGATATCGGCGCGTGCCAGGAATACGTTCTGGTAATTCGTCAGGCATACGAAAACCATGGCGTCCATCAGGGCATTCTGGTGATTGGGTGCAAGAATGACAGGCACGCCGTGGGGAATGTTTTCCATTCCCCTTACCTCAATCCTTCTGAAATATATCCTGAAGGCAAGCTTTGCATAACGCTGTAAAAGCCAGTAATCCAGTGCCCACTCGTCAATCTGTTTTTTCCTGTGCAACTTATGTTTCAAATAGCCTGTAAAGGTAATATAAGTTATTTGAAATTGGTGCTGTATGGCATTTAAATTAAACCTCAGGAAGTTGATATGGTTTTGTGATGTATCTTTGAAGCGATTGCCGGATAAAACGGCATTCACCTGTCACGCAATTTTAACACAAATGATGATTCAATCGCATTTCAGGATAGTTTCTGCCGAAAAGCTTAATGAAAACGCCATCCGTCTGATTGGTGGCGACTGGATGCTCATCACCGCCGGTGTTCCGGATGATTTCAATATGATGACAGCCAGCTGGGGTTGTCTGGGGGTTCTTTGGAATAAGCCGGTGGCGGTCTGTTTTATCAGACCTCAGCGCTTTACGCTTCAATATGTGAAAGTCAGGGATTATTTTACCCTAAGCTTTTTCGAAGAAAAATACAGGGAGGTGCTTAATTACTGCGGAAGCCATTCGGGCAGGGAAGTGGACAAGGCAAAGGCTCTGAAACTCGCGACCGTAGTGACAGACAAGGGCAATGTTGCCTTCCTGCAGGCACGCCTGGTGCTTGAATGCAGAAAGCTCTACTCGGATTCCCTTAAGGCTGAGCATTTCACGGACAGGCTGGTTGAACAGAGGACTTATCCGTCGGGAGACCACCACCAGTTCTTTATCGGTGAAATAGAGAACTGCTTTGAGAAACTGAAACCGTAGCAGGTGTTCTGTCAACAGTGCCCTTCGGTAAGCAACCCTTGTAAAAAAACATTGTCTTTACTGGCAGAACTGTATTGCAGGAAAAACCGATGCCTGGATGTTTTGCCGCGACGGAGCTGGTAACTGACAAAAGCCTTAAAAAGGTGACTGCATACCATGAAATACACCAGCAGCTGATTGACCTGAGCAAGGCAGGCAATACACGGGCGCAGCATCAGCTGTATGACCTGTATGCAAAGGCCATGTTCAACATCTGTTACAGGATGATGAACAACCGGGAGGATGCCGAGGATATGCTTCAGGAATCATTTGCCGAGGCTTTTCTCAGTATCAGCACCTTCAGGGCAGAATCGACATTCGGGGCCTGGCTTAAAAGGATAACAGTGAACAAGTGCATCAACGCTTTGAAAAGACGCAGACCTGAGCTGGTAACGGGGGACTTTCTTCCGGAGAGGCCGGAAACGGAAGACCCTGAAGTGGACATGAGGGGACTGACAGTCGAAAGGGTGCAGCAAGCCATGGAACAACTGCCTCCGGGCTATCGCATTGTCTTTTCGCTGTATCTGCTCGAAGGATATGACCATGGGGAGATAGCCCAGATCCTGAACATAACGGAGGCAACCTCCAAATCACAATATCTCAGAGCCAGGAAACGAATTAAGGAAATAATTCTCCAACAGACGCATGAACGACAAATTTGAAGAATACATAAGAGAAAACCGGCAGAAATTTGACAGCAGGGAACCTGATCCTGCCAGCTGGGATAAGTTAGAAAAGAGGTTGAAACCTCTTTCTCCTGCCAGATGGAAAACTGCTCTCCTCAGGGTGGCAGCGGTGGCTTTAATATTCCTGGTATCCTATGCAGTGAATGAACTTATTCACCAGCGCAGGGTGAAACGTGCCGCTGCTGAAAATGCCACGGAAAGGAAATGGGAGCCTGACATTCCTGAACTCCGCGAAGCTGAGGCTTACTATTCAGGACTTGTCAGCCGGAAGCTCGAAGAAGTCAGGATGGCCGTAGCCGGCTATCCGATGGTGGAGGAAGAACTGCAGGCTGACTTTTCCAGACTTGACAGCATATACCTTGAACTTAAAGACGATCTGAAGGATAATATAGCCAGCCAGGAGATCATTGAGGCCATCATTGAAAATTACAGGCTGAGAATAGCCATCCTGGAAGACATGTTAACAGAACTGCAGCCGGATGAATCTACAAATACAAAGAAAAATGACGGATATGACATGTAAGATGGCAGTCGCAATGCTGATTCTTCTGTCCGCTCCCTGTATTAAAGCGCAGACAGATGAAAGTGCCCAGCCCGAATACAACCTACAGGTAAGGAGAAGCTTCCGCGCGAGCAATTCGGCCACGGTCGATATCACAAACAAATATGGTCTGGTACAGGTAACGGCATGGGACAAGGATTCCGTAAGTTTCACCATTGATCTTTCCATCAGGGCAAGGGACGATGAAAAACTTCAGGAGCTAAAAAACAGCATAGATTTTAATTTCAGCTCCGGTCAGTATTTCATTGTGGCACAGACAAGCATCAGTCAAAGCGGTCCCTCTCTCATTCAGGACCTGATTGACCTGGCCGGAAGGACTTTTGCGCCCGGCACAAGCACCGTGAGCATAAACTACCAGGTTCAGGTACCTGCTTATATGGCCATCAAGATCGACAACAGGTTCGGTGACGTATACTGTGACGACCTTAACGGAAACCTGAACCTCAACCTGTCATACGGTGATTTCAAATCCAACCAGCTTGGCGGCAAAAGTGACATTAAGGTAAGTTCCGGTGACATAGATATAAATTATGTAAAGGATGGCCAGGTGAAAGCATCTTACTCAGACATCCATATCAGGAGAGCCGACAGGCTGTATCTGGAAAGCGTGATTTCAGGCGTCACGATTGACAGGGTGTCTGATCTGAGGCTGGAGTCCCGGAGGGATAAGATCTTTCTCGGTGAGGTCGGATCGATGAATGGCAACAGTTACTTCACGGACTTCAGGATCGATGTCCTGACCGGCAGGATTGACTTCAACATGCAGTACGGTGAGCTTGTCGCGGAAGACATCCGCAAAGGTTTTTCAGTCATCAACCTTGCCTCTGAATACACGGATGTTGATCTGCGGTTTGAAAGGCCGCTGTCATTCGCCTTTGACATGCGGCATCACCGCGACGCGCTGTTCAACTACCCGGCAGGTCTGGCTACCCTGAATACCGTTACGATTGATGCCAATGAAAGGCTGATGCGCACCTCAGGGTATTTTGGCACGGATGGCCAGATGGCCATGGTGAACATTAGCGCCCCGCGAAAATGCAACATTGCGGTTTCATATAAGTAGGGCACCTCCAGGGATTTTTTTACCGGCAACCAGGCAACCTTTTGCGTGCCTGTCTGTCCTTTAAAGAGACAGTTCACGATGAAGCAACCAAAAATATTCAGTATGGCAAAGACAGCTTTTTACCGGGAATGTCCGGGAAGACCCTTTGGCAAAGCCGGGCAGGATTTGATGGATGTCATCGGCAGGCATGCCCGGCAGGATAATCATTTGATCAGGGCAGCCTATCTGTTGCTGTGCACCACGCTTCTGGTCTTCATGCTCTCCTGTGATTCCCTGTTTGATTTCTGCATTGACGGCAACGGTGTCAGAACGACTGAAACCCGTCCGCTTGAACCGTTCCGTACACTCCAGGTGAATGGCGACTTTGAGGTGGAAATACTGAAAGGCACTTCATATTCTGCCGCCATTCAGGCAGATGAAAACCTGATGGACAACATAATGACCCATGTCTCCGGCAGCAGGCTTATTGTCGAGTCGCGTCGCGGAGCCTGTCTCAGGCCCACCCGTCCCATTGACATCAGAATAACTGCAGGGGAACTGAGCGGGATGGAACTGAACGGATCCGGCTATATTTACTGCGAAAACCTGGATGCGGATGATGTGGAGATACAGCTGTCGGGATCCGGGCAGGTGGACTGCCAAAACCTTATTGCGGGAAACCTGAACATTGAACTGGAAGGATCGGGAATCATCACTGCGGGTATCATGACAGAAAATGCGGAGACAAGGCTCGAGGGTTCAGGTGACATATTCATGACAGGCAGTGCCGGAAGCACAGCCCTGAGTGTTAGCGGATCCGGACGTATTGTGGCGCAGGATATGGTAACGGCGGTATGCGATGCCTATATTTCAGGGTCAGGTACCATCCGGACCCATGTACTGGATGCCCTTAAGGTAAGGATCATAGGCAGCGGAACCGTCTATTACAGGGGAAATCCGGCTGTGGAATCGGACATTTCAGGATCTGGCAGGGTCATAAAACAATAATGGAGTCTTTTGCGAAAAAAGCGGGCCATGTTCGGGCAATTCACTATTTTTACCTGACAAGGCGGATTTCCGGTTAAATTTTTGAATCCATAAAAAACGGACATATGAAGCAGATAATTTTATTCAGCGCACTCCTGGCGGCTTTTCTTCCTGCATACGGCCAGTTCAATGATTATGAGAGAGGGTCACAGGACCAGGGAATGAGGACTTTGATGGGACAGAACAATGCTGTTGGGGCATACGGAGCCCTGACAATGCAGTTTACAAGGGTCGACGACCGTGATGCCTTCATTTTCGGAATGAAAGGGGGACTGATAACGGGACATATGATATCGATGGGTCTGACGGCATCGGTGCTTTTCAACGACGTGCATTATGATTCTGAAATGGGCGCTGATGTGAGTCTGGCCGGTGCATACGGGGGATTTTTCGTCGAACCCATTCTGATGCCGAATATGCCTGTCCATGTTGCCATACCGGTAACCATCGGAGTAGGCGGTGCATCGTTGCTGAGGCTGAACGATGATGAATGGGGGACCAACTTTGACTCCGGTGTTACAGATGCCTTCATGATCATTGAGCCAGGCGTGGAACTCGAGTTCAACGTGACCCGCTTTTTCCCTTTCTGACTTGGCGGGTATTACCGCTACACATCTGATGTCGAGTTCGAGTATCCGCTGGTTAATCCCTTGCCCACAGATATACTGAGAGGTTTTTCCGGGGGACTCAGCCTGAAGTTCGGCCGGTTTTAATTGTGCACAAACTTGATTAGCTTAGCTCCTGAAATGTTATCTATCAGGTGCAGGTAAATATTTTATCAAGGTTAACCCTTCAGTTGCTTATATGCCTGGTTGCTGCCCATCCGGCTGCTTCGCAGGAAAAGCATACCCTAAGCGGATTTGTCACCGATGAAAACGGTGAAATGCTCATCGGGGCCTACCTGGTCATCCCCGGCACCGGCCTGGGTACCGTCACCAACTCCTATGGTTTTTATTCCATAACCCTGGCAGCAGGCAGCTATCACTTCAGGGTTTCCTCCATCGGTTATCAGACAAGGGAACTGGATGTTAATCTGACCGCTGACCAGAACCTGATGGTAACCCTGATGTCCGCGGCAAGTGAGATAGATGCCGTAACTGTCACTGCCCGCCGGAAAGACGAAAATGTGCGGGAGATAAACATGAGCAACGTCCAGCT
>JAXDCR010000250.1:0-4407 GCA_034677845.1 Bacteroidales bacterium
GAACAGGTGTTCCAGTTTGTTTTCACGCACGAGTGCGTCGTAGCGGTTGACAATGTTGAAGATCTCATCGAGGTCGCGGGAAAGGGGACTGACATTGCCCGAGACGAAGTTGATGGGGTTGTTGAGCTCATGGGCGATGCCGGCCGTGAGCTGACCCACCGATGCCAGGCGTTCGGACTGTATCAGCTGGTTCTGCGTCATCTTCAGGTTCTGCAGGGTGCTTTCAAGCTGCCGTTTTTGTCTGTCAGACTCCTCCCGGGCAGAGATCAGCTCTTCGCGCTGCCGCAGGAGCTCTTCCTTCTGGCTTTGCAGCCGGGCGTTCAGAGCCTGCAGTTCAAGCGAGATCCGCTTCATCTCGGTGATATCATGACCGACGAACAGCACGGTCTCCAGTTCGTTCTCATTGAATTCCGGAATGGCCGTGACATGCAGTATCCTTTGCCCCCCTGCTTCACCATCAGCCGGCGGCAATGTAAGTTCCGCGTTTGCAGTGACAGGGTTGGCAATGACTGACCGGATTGTTTCCGCGAGAAATCCGGCCACCGGTGGCGGCAGGGAGGCATCCTCCACCGTTTTGTTGATGAGCCGGCTTCTTTCAACCCCCAGGAAGGAGCCGACGGCAGGGTTCACATAATGGAACTGGCCGTCCGTGCTCAGCCGGATAATCAGGTCCTTTGAGTTTTCAGAAAGGGTCTGCATTTTATGCTTGAGCCTTTCCTCCCGCTCCGCCCGCCTGCGGCTCGTGATATCGTATGCGTTCAGTATGATGCCCCTGATGGATGGGTCATCAAGCAAATTTCTGCCTGTGCATTCCAGGAAGATCTTTTCGCCGTTCTTTTTGACGTAAGGATATTGAATGGTGACCGGTTGCCGGGGGGTGGCAAGCAGGCTCGAAAACATGATGCGCATGACGCTTTCACCCCTCCAGGTGAGCCGCTCCAGGTCTTTCCCGCTCTTCATTTCTTCAGGCGTGTAACCGAGGATCTTTTTGATGGAGGGACTGACATACCGGAGTGAGAGGTCTTCATTGTAGATGAACAGAATCTCGGAACCGTTCTCCAGCAGCGAATGCTGGCTTTTCAGGGCACTCTCGGCAATCCGCACCCTTTCCCTGAGCTTTGTGACAAGGTCATTCAATGACCTTATTGTCAAGTCAGGTTCTTCGGCTTCCGGAAGTATAATATCCTTGTTTTTCTGCAATTGAGCCATTTGCCAACGGGTATCAAATATACAACGGATAATCCATGAAATTGAAACAAATCAAAAAAATATAAGTAAAACACTCATATTGAAACGCCTGACAGCGGCGCTGCCCGATATATGAAATGCCGGAGACAGTCTTATTGCCGGAATTTTTGGGCCACAGGATTGTTTACGTAAATCGTATGATACTGTTGCTTTTTCCCGGTGTCAGACCCTTAAGACAGGTTTTTGTTATTTTTGCATCAATTTTGCCATATTTTCACTGCATACATTCCATGACTGCCTCCCGTATCCTGCTGACCGCACTTTGGCTGACAGCAGGCAGCTTTGATCATGACCGCATTTCCTATATCGATGCGCCTGCAGACATCGGCTATGACCTGTCGGCGCCCGATGAAGTTTTTGAGCTGCCTCCCGAACTGGATGAAATCTCAGGAATCGCCGTTAAGGATGCCGGCCAGATCCTCTGCGTACAGGATGAACGCGAAATCATTTTCGTATACGACATACGGATGAAACGTGTGACCGGAAAGCTTGACTATGGCTATTCAGGGGATTATGAAGATATTGCGGGTGCGGGCGGGACCGTTTACATGCTCAGAAGCGACGGCGTGCTGTCTGAGATCGACAATTACGAATCCCCCGGGTTCTCGAGACAAACCTATGCAACCGGCATCCCGTGGAAGGAAAACGAGGGATTGTGTTACGACGGGAAAAACAACAGGCTGCTGATCGCGCCCAAGGAAACCCCCGGTAAGGATGCACTGCAAAAGCGAAGCAGGTACATCTACGGATTTGACCTTGTGTCAAAGAGACTGGCTGCGGAGCCTGCCTACAGGTTCAGCCTGTCCGACATCGAGGCCTTTGCCGCTGCATTTGATGTCAGAACCCCGATGAAGGGCGATGGCAGGGACAAAAAGCCCGATATCAGCATGCAGATCTCTGCCATTGCCATCCATCCTATAACGGGCGATCTTTTCGTGCTGTCGGGACCGGACAGGTTGCTGTATGTGTTTCGGGCCGATGGAAGCATAGTGTACCTGGAAAGGCTTGACAAGGATGTGCTGGGTCAGCCCGAAGGAATTGCCTTCCTTGCCAGCGGAGACATGCTCATATCAAGCGAGGGGGGAAAGAAACCGGCCAGGCTGGCCTTTTTCAGATACACCCCCTGACCCCTTCGCAGGCATGCGTGGCTTGACCTTCCGGCGTCAGGCTTTGGCCGGCTGGGTGATGGGCAGGGTGATGATGAACTCGGTGCCCTTGCCGGGTTCCGAGAACACGTCAATGTTTCCGTGGTGCTGTTCGATGATGCCGTAGCTGATCGACAGGCCCAGTCCCGTTCCCTTTCCCACCTCCTTTGTCGTGAAGAAGGGTTCAAAAATATGATCCTTCACCTCCTTTGTCATGCCTGAGCCCGTGTCGCGGATGATCACCTTGACGACGATCCGGCTGCTCACCGTCTGTATGGTGATCTCGCCCGTGTCGCTGATGGCCTGGATGCTGTTGGTGAGGATATTCATAAACACCTGGTTCAGCTTTCCCGGCAGGCATTCGACGGGGGGCAGCTCGCCGTATTCCCTGTGCACCGTGATCCGGTTCTTCATCTTGCTGTACAGCAGTGTCAGGGTTGATTCAATGCCCTCGTGGATGTCGGCCATCTGGAACCTGTCCTCGTCGAGCCGGGAAAAGCTCCTGAGTCCCCTGACTATCTCGCTTGACCGGTGGGCGCCTTCGCCGATGCCCCTGAGCAGGTCCTTCACCTCGGTGGTCAGGTAAGGGAAGTCGATTTTTTTCTTAAGGGCCTCGATGTCGCTGAACAGGTGTTCCAGATTGTTTTCACGCACGAGTGCGTCGTAGCGGCTGACAATGTTGAAGATCTCATCGAGGTCGCGGGAAAGGGGACTGACATTGCCCGAGACGAAGTTGATGGGGTTGTTGAGCTCATGGGCGATGCCGGCCGTGAGCTGACCCACCGAGGCCAGGCGTTCGGACTGTATCAGCTGGTTCTGCGTCATCTTCAGGTTCTGCAGGGTGCTTTCGAGCTGCCGTTTTTGTTTTTCAGACTCCTCCCGGGCACACAGCAGCTCATTCTTCTGGTCCAGCAATTCTTCCTTCTGCTTTTCGAGCAGGGCATTGGCCTTGCTCAGGTCCTTCCGGTGCTTTTCAAGCTGAAGGTTGACGGACTTCAGCCTTTCGTTTTTCTTTTCCAGCTCGGCGGTCCTTTCTTTCACGATATTCTCCAGGTTCTTCCTCAGGTCTTCCAGCCGCATGATGGCGTCGTACGCCCTGAGTGATGCCAGGGTGGCGGTGTACAGTTTAAAGGTCGTCAGTTCGGTTTTTGTGTGGTGATTGTTGATCTCATAGGCGGAGATAACCTCACGCTCCGGCGCCTGTCCCGGATAACCGGTGCGAAGCACGATCTGCGTGAAATGGTTGTTGAGGTCGTTTCTGATGTACTTCACCAGTTCAAGTCCCGCCACATTGTTTTCCATCACCACATCCAGCAGGATAAGCGCTATGTCGCCGTGCTGCGAAAGCAGCTGCCTCGCTTCCGAGGCGGAGTATGCATGAAGGAAATCGATGCTTCTGTCAAGATAGGAAAATCCTTTCAGGGAAATGCGGGTGACACTGTGAATATCCTCCTCATCGTCCACCAGCAGCACCTTCCAGCCGCCTGATGAAGAAACATCTTTGGCCCTCTTTGCATGCGGCTGCTCTGTCGGACGATCGGCAAAGAGCTTGTCTGATTTTTCCCTGGCAGGACTGTCAGGCCTGAAAAGCAATTTTTCAGTTGTGTCTTCCATTGGCAAGAAATAACAGTTGAACCAACAAGCCTTTATCCAATCAGAACGGAATGAGACGGAAGTGATTTTTATTTATTCAAATATACTAAATTAGTGAAGTCTTTTCATATTGCCCCGCCAATAATTGAAGACCCTGAAGCGATCCTGCAGAACCGGATTGAGCCGGTGAGCGGCATGTGAGTGTCAGCCGTCGAAAAGATGAGTTTAATCAGGGCTTTATAAAGCGGCAGGGCTGTGCACTCAGGATATAATGAACCGTAAGTCAATTCATGGAATATCAATAACCAATATGATGCCGCAGCATGCAAAATAAGACCCTGATATCATTGATTATGGCAGCCTGGCTGTCGTGTTTCATCATGAGGGGACAGGAAACACAGGCACTTACTGATACTGCAGT
>JAXDCR010000251.1:0-18850 GCA_034677845.1 Bacteroidales bacterium
CCTGCACCACGATCCCTGAGTTGGCGCACGGGGAACTGCGGGCTGCAACGGACATGCCGTTCACAACGATCTCCTCTTCCGAGGTGGCGGCCGGTATGATCTGACCCCCCGGGCACATGCAGAAAGAATACACTCCCCGTGAGCTGACCTGTGTGGCAAGGCTGTAAGTTGCGGCAGGAAGATGTCTGTTTTTCTTGCCGTGGTATTGTATGGCATCAATAAGTTCCTGAGGATGCTCTACCCGCACACCCATCGCAAAGGCTTTGGCTTCCATGTCAACGGCTTTGGCATGCAGCAGGTAATACATATCCCTGGCAGAATGACCTGTGGCAAGGATCAGCGCGTTGACTTTAATCTTTTCTCCCTTCGCTGTCACAACAGCAGTGACCCTGTCATTGGAAAGCAGCAGGTCCGTGACCCGGCATTCAAAGCATATCTGTCCCCCTGCTTCAAGGATCGTATGTCGGATATTTTTTATGATACCCGGAAGCCTGTCAGAACCGATGTGGGGGTGCGATTCATACAGGATGCTTTCATCGGCTCCATGCAAATAAAGGATCTCAAGGATGCGTCCCGTGTTGCCCCTTTTCGTCGAACGGGTATAAAGCTTGCCGTCGGAAAAGGCCCCGGCACCGCCTTCGCCGAAGCAGTAATTGGAGTCAGGATCGAGCACGTGGTCGCTTTCAAGCCTGTCGATGTCGTTTTTCCGCTGGCTGACCGTTTTGCCCCTTTCCAGCAACAGCGGGCGGTATCCGAGTTCGATCAGCCTGAGAGCGGCAAAAAGTCCCGCCGGTCCCGCTCCAATGATCACTACCTCCGGTCTTTGTCTGACATCCTGGTAAGTGTAATCATGCTGCACGGCCGGTGCAGGATCTTCATCGACATATACCTCGCAAACCAGGTTAACCTTTACGTTCCGGTTGCGGGCATCAATTGATTTTCTGAGGATGCGGATAAAGGATACGTCGGACGGTGTCACATCCAGCTCCCGTGCGGCAACCGGCAGAATGCTGTCTGTGGAGGAAGCCTGGGCGGGACTGAGTACAAGCTCGATTTCCTTTTTCATCCCTTACCGGATAAAGAATGAAGCTAATTTACTCAAAATGGATGGTTATCAGGAACATTCTGGAGAGCAACCTGTCGATTGAATTGGTAAATATGGCATCCTCTGCCGGCGGATAGAGAATTTCACCGTGTTTCCGCATGCTAGTCCGCAGCACGTTTGTCAGTCCCACCGAATACTTAGCCTCCACAGCCAGCTTGAAGAAGAACAGGTAAAAATCTGTTCCGGCTCCCAGTTCATAATAAAAGTCAAGCGGTTTAAGCAGCAGCAGGTTGTCTTCTTTCCTTGACCGTCCCCATGTTTTTTTGGTGGCTGCCAGGTCAACCCGGGTGTTGATGCCGGCAATCAGGTATGGCCTGAAGTTATTCAACCTGTAGGATTTGTATTTGACAAGCAATGGAAATTCAAGGAAGTTCGATTCAATTTTTACCGGAATGTCCTCCGGGTTGTAAGGCGGGTCACCATGGTCGGGGTCGACTGTATAGTTGACCTCGCGCTGGCCTCCGAAAGCTATGCCGGGCATGAACCTCAGATCAAAATTATCGGACAGCCTGAGGTTCCCCAGAGCATGAACATGAAATCCCGGACGTAACACCGAAACCTCGGTATAGATCCCTGAATCCATTGCCATCTGAGAGCTGCGTATGTTGAAGTCCATGGTGTTCATTCCGACCGAAAAGCCGAAATGCAGCCATTTATCGTCATGGGTGGGATCATTCTTGACTTTTTCGCGCTGGGCAAAAAGAAGAAGGGGGTGCAGGATCAGCAGCAGGAAGCAGATTCGTCTCAAATTGTGATTATTTTGTAAATAAACGCTGAGGGGGCGAATATAGTATTTTGTTTTTAATCCGACCTGGCGGAGTTTTCAACTTTCATGTTTTTCAGCCAGGTACATCCGGGCAATACCGCCGGTCAAGGCAGTGCTTTGCAGGATCCTGAATCCGCAGCCTTCCAGCATCCGGTGAAACTGATGCGGAGAAGGGAAATGGTTGACAGAACTGACAAAATACCGGTAGGCGGCAAAATCCCCTGAAATGACCCCCCCCAGTATGGGCAGCATCCGGTTGAAATAAAATGAATACAACCTGGCCGGCCATCCTTTTTGCGGCATTGAGAATTCGAGGACCAGCAGCTGTCCCTTTGCCCTCAGCACCCGGTGCATTTCACAAAGGGCTTTTTCCCTGTCCCCTATATTCCTTATCCCAAAAGCTATTGTCACCGCATCAAAGGATGAAGGCTTAAAATCAGTGCCGGTGACATCCATCTTCAGCAGTTCGATTCTTGCCTCAAAACCCCTTTGTCTGACCTTGTGCTTTCCTATTTCCAGCATGGCATCGGAAATGTCCACCCCTGTGATCCGTGCCGAAGGGAATGTGTGGCCCAGCTCAATTGACATGTCGCCGGTTCCGCATGCCATGTCAAGCATATGACACGGATGATGAGGCAACAGTGAGCGTGCTGCCTTCCTGCGCCAGCACCGGTCGATGCCTGCAGACAGCACATGGTTTATGATATCGTAGCGTCTGGCGATCCGGTCAAACATGCCCGTTTTTAAACGTTAAATATAACCTGCTTTTTTCTTCAGGTATTGCCCGTCAGCCAGGATTATTTAATTTTAAGCCGTATTTGTTTCACCGGCCTTTCGTTTTATGAAACCATAATTCATGAATGAATTGAATTTAAATATGTTATAAACATGTACACCATAACCTACCTGCATGAGTTTACTCGGGAAGCCTTCGTCAGGATGGGCTGCCCCGTTCCGGATGCCGACCGGATCGCGGAAGTGTTTCTTTCGGCTGAGATGAGGGGCATCCCTTCGCACGGGATGATACGGCTGAAAGATTATTACCAGCTGTGGACTGCCGGCCGGGTCAATACAAATCCTGTCGTTCGCATCGTTCACGAGTCCCCTTCCACGGCCGTTGTCGACGGCGACAGATGCGTGGGTATGGTGGCTGCTTACCGGTCCATGGAGATTGCCATTGACAAGGCAAAGCAGGCCGGGACCGGATGGGTTGCCACACGGAACTCGAACCATTTCGGCATAGCCGGATTCTATGCCATGATGGCCCTGTCACATGACATGGTCGGCATTTGCCTGACAAATGCCAACCCTCAGGTTGCGCCGACCTTTTCAATTACCCCGATGCTGGGGACCAATCCCGTTGCCGTTGCCATTCCCGCTGGCAACCATCCGCCCGTTGTGGCTGATTTTGCCACCACCCCCATTGCCAGGGGCAAGCTGGTGGTGGCCGAGAAAAAAGGGCTTAAAGTACCCTTTGGTTATGTGCAGGATCGCTTCGGCGATCCGTCCGATGACCCTGCCATCCTGAAGGCGGGAGGCTCAATGGTGACCCTGGGAGGGGACTATGAACATGGCAGTCATAAAGGCTATTGCCTGAGCGCCGTGGTCGATATTTTTTCGGCGGTTCTATCCGGGGCTAACTTTGGTCCCTTTGTGCCTCCGTCCGTTGCCTATCTGCCGCTCAGGGATGAAAAGGTGGGAGAGGGCACCGGGCATTTTTTCGGTGCCTTGCGCATCGATGCTTTCCGTGAGGCGGGGGAATTCAGGAAGTCAGTGGACAGGTGGATCGAAACATTCAGGAGTGCTACCCCCGCCAGGGGTCATGAGCGTGTGCTGATACCGGGAGATCCGGAAAGGGAAAAGGAAGAAAAGGCCAGGAAGGAAGGCATTGAACTGCTTCCTGCCGTTGTGGAGGATCTGAAAGATATTGCGGGCAAACTGGGCATCAGCTTTGCCGGTGCATGAATCCTTTTTTTTCAATGACTTCAAGCAGCGAGTTTGAAAACAACTCATTGTCTTTCCTGGTATAGCGCCTTTCAGTGAAAATCTGTGCCAGTGTTTCAAGCTGGTTTTCTTCCAGCAACCGGCGGGTGAGATCAAGGGATTCCTTTTCCCTGTATAGCTCATCGATGTCACTTTCCGAATAATTCCTGTATTTGCCATAATGTACCACCGCTTCCAGCGGCAGTCTGTCGGTCAGTTCAGGCGACTCATCCGGGTATCCCATCACAAGGGTTGTCACGGGCACCACCAGGTCAGGCAGTTCCAGAATGTCAATAATCGTGCCGGCATGGTAGGTCGTCGTGCCCAGGTAACATATGCCAAGACCGTGGGATTCCGCCTCCAGTGCGCAGTTTTGTGCCGCCAGCAAAGCATCGATGGCTGCCGTGAAAAAGGACAGAAAGTTGCCGTATCCGGGATCGGCCATGCGTTGCCGGCACCATAATGAGAAGCGGTTGAAGTCGGCACAGAATGTCAGAATAACCGGGGCCTGCAACACCATATTCTGCCTGAAATGCGCCTCCCAGAGCTTTTCTTTCACGGATTTGTCAGTGCTGACGATTATGCTGTATACCTGCATGTTACCTGTTGTGGAAGCCCGTGTTCCCGCGAGGAGCACCTCTTTCAGGATCGCCTCCGGAACGGGATCATTTTTGTATTTCCTGATGCTCCTGTGGTCTTTTATTGACTTTAGCATAATTTTGAGATTAAACAGTTTAAAAATACCGGACAGTCATCAATAATTGCATATATATTGTCGTTTCTTTAAGGGATGAAACATTACCCGGCCCAATGCAGCCCGGATGGATACGGATTATTTGAATATCCCAAATATGATATATTTTTGTATGATACAGAACGGTGTGAGTCAAAAATAATAACAACTTAGCAATGGCTTCATACGTATATGATGAGTTTGTGTACGACTGACAAGCGCAACCTTCTTTACGTTTCAAGAATTTGGCATGTTGAATCGATTATTATGAGCTGGATGTAAGGCGAAAAGTTGTTGAAAGGACTTTAGCTAATTTGTCAGATACCAATGCCGGGTGTGACAGACAGGATTGTTCGGGAATTCACTTTTCGGATTGACTTTTAAAAATCACCACGGATTGCCGGAGGGAGGATATGTTAATACGCGTGAGAAACAGGGCCGTCATATTGGAAAACCTCAGGGTCTCCCTGGGAGCCGTCAGATCAAACATGCTGCGCAGCATACTGACAGTTCTTATTATTGCCTTTGGCATCATGGCCCTGGTGGGGATACTGACCGCCATTGATTCGATCAAGAACACGATCACCAAGGAATTCGCCACTATGGGCACCAACACATTCACGATACGCAGCAGAGGGTTGTCCATCCAGATAGGGAATACCAGGATCAGGCGTAAGAATTACGCATATATTTCCTACCGCGAAGCCAGCGAATTCAAGGAAAGATTTAATTTTCCCGCCACCGTATCCGTATCCACCAACGCTTCGGGAATGGCTACCGTCAAGTACAGGTCGGAAAAGACGAACCCCAATGTCACGGTTATCGGATCGGATGAAAATTACCTTTTGACTTCGGGATACGAGATTGACAGGGGCAGGAACATCAGTTACCAGGATGTGCTTATGAACCGGAACGTGGTGATCATCGGGACAGACCTGGCCACAAAAATTTTCAGAAACGACGAAGACCCGGTGGACAGGCAGATCACGGTAGGGCAGGGAAAATACCTGGTTATCGGGGTGTTGAAGAAAAAGGGCACCAGTTTCAACAGCGGGGATAATTTCTGCATCATGCCCTATACAAATGTCAGGCAGTACTTTCCCTGGCCACAGGCGAATTATTCAATAAACATCACGCCTGCTAATCCTGCCCTGATCGATGTGTGTGAAGGTTATGCCGAAAGCCTTTTCCGGTCGGTAAGGGGTCTGAAGCCCATGGATGAATCGGATTTCAACATTGTGCGCAGTGATTTTTACGCAAACATTTTCAAGGATGTGATCAGCGTGGTGCTGATAGCTGCCACACTGATCGGCGTGGTCACTCTTGTCGGGGCGGCCATAGGGCTTATGAACATCATGCTGGTGTCTGTCACGGAAAGAACCACCGAAATAGGGGTTCGCAAGGCAATAGGTGCCAAGAGCTCGGTGATCAAGCAGCAGTTCCTTTTTGAAGCTGTCCTGATATGCCAGCTGGGGGGCTTGCTGGGTATCGTTCTTGGCATTTTTATCGGGAACATAGTGTCACTGATAATGAAATCGGACTTTTTGATTCCGTGGCTGTGGATGCTCGGGGGCATTATGCTTTGTTTTGTGGTGGGCCTGGTTTCCGGGTACTACCCGGCAATGAAGGCATCCAGGCTGGATCCGATAATTGCACTGAGGTATGAATAATCTTACCCACTGTCTGAATCCTTGCGATCTCCCGGCCGCGGGAAGTAACCCGGCGAAGCGATCTCATGAGCGAAGCGACTGCATAAGCATCAGTGTAACATACAAACATGAAGGTTCCATACGACCTTTGAAAACAAAATTATGTACGTATGAAAGAACTCATAATAGGCAAGACAAACAATACCCCCGGCATTGACATGAATCCGGTTACCGGAGTCATGAAAATTGAAGGGCGTTCTATACCCGAGAACCCGGGAGACTTTTTCGATCCGCTTATCGAGTGGCTTGAAACTTACTTTAAAACCCCGGCTGAGTTGACTCGTTTTGAGATGAACCTTGAATACGTCAACAGCGGTTCATCAAAATACCTGCTTGGCATATTCAGGATTCTTAAGAAAAAGCATGACGAAGGCAAGAAGTGCACGATCAACTGGTATTACGAAGAAGACGATGAGGCCATCTACAGCCTTGGCGAGCATTACCGAAACACGGTCAAAATTCCTTTTAACCTGATCGAGTTCATTTAGCGATGTTCTCGCGGCATTGCCACCGCAGCGTCCGAAGAACCCGTAAGGAGGATCATCAGGTATACCGTATGGCTTCGGCAGGATTGATGGAAGCTGATCGGATAACCCTGAGGCTTACCGTTACCATCGCTATGACAAGCGAAAGGGCAAGTCCCATTAAAAATATCCACCAGTGTATGGCAGTCTTGTAAGGAAAAGACTGGAGCCACCTGTTAAGCAGGTATAGGGTCACCGGTGCGGCAATGATATTGGCAATGATGACCCATATCGAGAATTCTTTCATGAACAGGATGACAATGTTATCCGCTGAGGCACCCATCACCTTGCGGATACCGATTTCTCTTGTGCGCACCTGGGTCAGGAATGAGGAAAGTCCGAACAACCCCAGGGCTGCGATGATCACGGTCAGCACGGTGAATGTACGTGCCAGCATGGCAATGCGTTCTTCGGCTCTGTAATATTCTCCCAGGGTTTCGTCCATGAATTCGTAACGGAAAGGGTAGATATCGTTGAATTTTTTCCTTGTCAGATTGATGAATTCAATTGTCTTCTGCCGGTTTTGACCGCTGATGCGGATGTTGGCAAATGACATTGCCTGATCCACGTCATTCAGGATCAGCACAAGGGGCCCGATCACATTGTGAAGCGAAGCAAAATGATAATCCCTGATGATTCCGATAATTTCGCCGTCGCGTGCCGGGGGACCGTCAACATTAATGCCGAACTGAAATCTTCTGCCAAGGGCGCTGGCATAATTATTCCGGTTAAGGCTTGTCGTATCTACCCAGCCGAATTTCCGTGCAGCTGTTTCATTGATCACGAATGCCTTCTGCATATCAGACTTCATGTTTCGGTCATAATACCTTCCCTCCACCAATTCCATACCCATCACATCAGGGTAATCATAATCAACCATGTAAACGTACACGGCCCGGTCGACCATAGTGCCGCTGTCGCCTTCCATGCGGCATAAAATATAGGAGATAAGAGAACCCGGGTTGCCATTCGAATAGGAAACCCCTTTTATGTCAGGGTTTGTCAGGAGCTCTTTCCGGAACGGTTCCAGGTTTTTTTTGAATGTGGTGTCACGCATTTCCATCACCAGCAGGTTATCCTTGTCAAATCCCAGGTCTGTGGTTCTGAGATACCGGAACTGGGAGCTGATGATGAAAGTTCCCACGATCATGGCAACTGAAATGGTAAACTGGAATACCACGAGCAGCTTTCGTAAAAAACCGTTACCACCTTGCAGGTTGGTCTGCCCCTTGATGACTTTTGCCGGTTCGAAGGCAGAAAGGTAAAAAGCGGGATAGGTTCCGGAAGCCAGGCCGACCACAACGGCCAGGATCACTATCCCTGCCAGCAGCAGAGGGTTGCCGAATATGGAAAAGCTGAGGCTTTTATTCGCCAGCGTGTTAAAGTACGGCAGAAAAAGCTTTATCAGAATCAGTGCAATAACAAGAGAGAGCAGGGCGATGACAACCGACTCGGCCAGGAACTGTCCGACCAGGGTGCTTCGTTTGGCCCCTGCGATCTTGCGGAGGCCGGATTCCTTTGAACGCTTTTCTGAGCGTGCAGTGGCCAGGTTCATGTAGTTGATGCTGGCAATTATCAGAATCAGTATGGCTACCAGCGAAAACACATATATATACCGAATGTTGCCTCCCGGCTGATCGCCTTCCAGGTCGGAGGAATGGTGGTGCACCCTGGCAAGGGGTTTGGCCATCAGGGTATAGGTGGCACTGATCAGGTCGCCCAGCGATTTCATGTATTTTTCATAGAAAGCGGGGAACTTGCTGAGGATGTCATCAACGGAAGCCCCTTCCTTAAGCAGCAGGTAGGTGTAAACGTTAAGGTTCCAGAAGGATCCGGCGCTGCGGTCATTGAACCGGTCGGCACCGATCTGGTCAATAAGTGTGGCCGCTGAGAGGAGCGCCTGGAATTTAAGATGCACGTTTCCCGGCAAATCTTCAATGACCCCGGTCACTTCAATGGGTTTGCCGTCAAGCGGTGTCAGTATTTTTCCGAGGGCCGGCTCTGTGCCGAAGTATTTTCTGGCCATGGACTGTGTCATGACCATGGTATTGGGCCGTGTCAATGCCCTCTCAGGATCGCCTTCGATGAAACGGTGATCGAAAACCCTGAACACGGTAGAGTCCGTAACCATAATGCTGTCTTCCTCGAACTCCCTGTCATTGTATGAAAGGAACATGGTTCCCAATACGTTGGATGGCAGAAACCGGACAAACTCCTCTATTTCAGGATATTCATCCTTCAGGGTGGGCCCCATGGGCAGTTGTGTGATGGCGAACCGGTCTTCCTTATTGTTAATAACGGCAAATGATTCAAGCCTGTAGATACGCTTGTGCTTGGTGTAAACGGTATCATAGCTGAGCTCGTCAATGATATACAACAGGATAAATACAGTGATGGTTAATCCGAGTGCAAGTCCCCCCACGTTAATCAGGCTGTAGAACTTATCCTTTACGATGTTCCGCCATGCGGTTGTGATATAGCTTCTGAACATATTCTGGGTTTATTGCTGCGTTGTCTGATTCAGCTCCGGACTATACGAAGATATCAAAGATATACAAATTCCTCATGCCTGCCTTGCCAATGCGGAAAATGACATTCAGTCTGCAGGATAACTGACAGCCACGTGTACCTCTATCTCACTGGCTATTCTGGTAGCGGTGATCACCGGGATCACGATGCCATAATCCGCGGGTCTTACTAAGAACGTGGCACTGGCAGTGATTTCTCCGGGTCGAACCTGTATGGTTCCCCTGGCGGTCAGGGATTTTGTCACACCGTGCATCGAAAGGTCACCGGCAACCTCGGCCGGATAGGTACCTGACCGGTCAAAACGGATTTTCGCCAGGTTGGTGATGACACCTGCAAAATCAGCCTTGGGGAACTTTTCTGATTCCATATAGTTTTCGTTAAAGTGCTCCTGCATAAGAGCGGTTTCGAATACGAAGGTCCGCACCAGCATGCTGAACAGCAGGCTGCCGGTGGAAGGTTCAAGTATACTGACCACCTGGTGGTTATGTGCCTCGAAATCCTCGATGGGGGTGTGCGAGGCAAACCAGACATGACCGTCAGGACTAATAAGGCGCTGCGATAAAGCCAATTGAACGGTACCTAAGGCAAAAAACAACAGTAAAAGTTTTTTCATGTCCGGCGAAGATAATTGACAAAGTGAAAACAACCGGATAAAATTGTTTGTTCATTTTGTAACAAAAGCAACAAAAAATGCTTTAATTTTTAATAATTTCACATAATCAAACATTAAACGATGAATGTTCTGACACCACAGAAAGGCATTATAAGGCAGGCCCGGGTGGTCATTTCACGCCAGCCATATTTAATCAGCATATAATTAACAGGAAATAAAAACATGTATAAAATCTTTCTTCTCCTGGTAATTTCTGTGCCTCTTGCCCTTTCTTCATGCACAAAAGGCGGTAAGGAGGGCAGGGCGACAGAAAGGGACGGGAACATAATCAGGGAATATTACAGCACAGGTGTCCTGAAAGCTGAAATATCGGTCAAAGACAGTTTCCGTCACGGTCCCACAAAAAACTATGACATGCAGGGAAACCTGCTTTCCGAAGTCAATTACGTAAACAACGTAAAGGAAGGGCTGGTAACGAATTATTACGTCCCATCCGGCAAGGTAAGCTCGACATTTACCTATGTGAACGGCATTAAGCAGGGGGAAGAGAAATGGTTCTATGAAAACGGGCAGGTATACCGGATCACACCATACGTGGACGGGAAAATGAATGGAATACAGAAATATTACTATGAAAACGGTCAGCTGATGGCTGAGGTGCCCTATAAGAACAACCAACCCGGCATCGGCCTGAAGGAGTACAATCCCGACGGTTCACTGAAGGGCAATTATCCAACCATCAGGGTTGTCAGGGAGGATTACCTGCTTACTGCCAATTCCGTGGTTCTAAGGATCAGCCTGTCTGATAACTCAACAGAAGTGCAGTTTTACAGGGGGGAATTGGAGGATGAAAAATACATGAATGATAAAATGTCGCTTATGGCTGTGCAGTCAGGAGTGGCACAGATGTCCTTCAATCTTCCGAGAGGGGCAAAGATTAACCAGGTGATTCCCATCACGGCAAATATGAAAACGCCAGATGGCCTTCCCTATATAACACACCTGGATTACAGCCTGCAGGTTGTCAATTCTTTCTGAATGAGATGTTCCTGATAATTTGTACTGGCGCCTTTGTCTTTTAATCACTCTCCGGTATATAAAATTGACTATTTTTGATGTTTCAAGAAGTGTGTTATGTTTTCGTTGTTTCGGAAGGAGATCAGCAGCTTTCTGAATTCCTTTGGGGGTTATATCATAATCATCACTTTTCTCACTATCAACAGTCTGTTCCTCTGGGTTTTTGAAGGTTCCATGAATCTGCTGGACGGTGGCTACGCCACCCTTGACAGTCTTTTTGCATTGGCGCCCTGGGTTTTCCTTATGCTCATTCCCGCCATTACCATGCGCAGTTTTGCAGAGGAAAGAAAGACAGGCACGCTTGACCTTCTGTTGACAAGACCTTTAAGGGAGATGCAGATCATATGGGCTAAATACCTGGCTTCCATGGCTCTGGTTATAATTTCGCTGCTGATCACCCTTATCTGGTATGTCTCCATCATAAGGCTCGGAAACCCTCAGGGAAATATTGATCATGGCGGAACATGGGGCTCGTACACGGGACTGTTATTCATTGCCGGAGCCTACGCTGCCATTGGAATCTGGTGCTCCAGCCTGACGGACAATACAGTCATTGCCTTTATCCTTGCCTCATCCTGCTGCCTGTTTTTTTGCTACGGTCTGGAACAGGTCAGCCTGCTGATACCTTTTTCAAAAGCAGGGAAGGCAATTCTTTCCTTAAGCATGATTGAGCATTACCGTTCCATGAGCCGGGGCGTGCTTGACACAAGAGACATGGTTTATTTTCTGGCCCTGATCGCATGTTTCATGGTTCTCACCAGAGCCAGACTGGAAAGCAGAAAAAATTGAGCAGAAGGTAAAAATGAAAACGGTAAAAAGCGGAAAGAGCGTTTTGCAGCGCGTAGTGCTGCCGCTTGCCCTCATCCTGACGGCTGCCATAATCCTTTCCCGGTATTTCCACCGCTTTGACCTGACGACAGAGAAGCGCTACACCTTGTCTGCTTATACCAGGCAAATCCTCCGGGAACTAAAGGATATAGTGTATGTAAAGGTTTATCTAAACGGTGATCTGAACATACCGTTACGCAAGATGAGGCAATCAATCAAGGAAACGCTTGACGAGTTCAGGGTATATGCAGGTGACAATCTGGAGTATGAGTTCATCAATCCCTTTGCGGACGGAGATCCTGCAAAGCAGGAGGATGTGGTGCGGGAACTGTATGACAGGGGACTGACCCCGATGAATATCATCTCAGGCGATGAGGAAGGCGGTTCCGCTGAGAAAATAGTGTTCCCAGGAGCGCTTGTCAATTACCGCGGCACAGAAGCCGCTCTTAACCTGCTGAAAGACAATCAGGAGACCGGGGCCGAGGAAGATATAAACAATTCAATCCAGGCCCTTGAATTTGAGCTCATCAGACTGATCAGTTCACTTTCTGCCGACACCACTGAAAAAATAGCTTTTCTGGAAGGGCAGGGGGAGTTGGACGAGTTTCAGGTGGGAGACCTCACCCGGGAACTGGGATGGTATTTCCAGGTTGACAGGGGTGAAATACGGGGACGTCCGGGAGCCCTGGATGCCTATGAGGCAGTGATCGTCGCCAAACCGACCCTGCCTTTTGAGGAACAGGATAAATTTGTTCTGGATCAGTACATTATGCATGGAGGCAAGGTGCTGTGGTTTCTGGATCTTGTCCAGGTGAGCCTGGACAGCATCAACGATAACGGTATGACTCCTGCCCTGATCAGGGAACTGAATGTCGAGGACATGCTTTTCCGTTACGGAATCAGGATCAACCCTGTTCTTCTCCAGGATATTCAGTGCAACATTATACCGGTGAATATGGCGCTTGCCGGCAACAATGCCAATTTTCAACCTGCATCCTGGTTGTATTACCCGCTGCTGACAGCTCCGCCCGGACATCCGGTAACCCGTAACCTGAACCTGATCAGAACCGAGTTTCCGTCCGATATTGACACGGTCGGATCCGGAAAGAGCCTGCAAAAAACAGTTTTGCTGCACACATCCGAATACACAAGGCACCTTGATGCACCGGCTATTGTGAGCCTCGATGAGGTTGCACGCGAAATAAGGCCGGAACAGTTCAACGAAAAGAACCGTCCTGTGGCGGTACTTCTTGAAGGGACCTTTGAGTCCCTGTATCGCAACCGCATGGTAAGTGAGATGTTCCCCTCTCTCAGTGTGCCGGTTGCAGGCAGCAGTGTCGAAACCTCCATGCTGGTCGTGTCGGACGGCGATGTCATTCGTAACGATGCACGTCAGACGGCCCAGGGCATGCTGGTGTCTCCTCTCGGCTATGACCGGTATACCCAGCAGACCTTCGGCAATAGGGAATTTGCCGTGAATGTGATTTTATATATGACCGGACACCGCGACCTGATAAACCTCAGGTCGCGTGAGCTTGCCCTCCGGCTTCTGGACAAGGCTGAGCTCAGAGAACACCGGTTAAGGATTGTCCTGCTCAACACCCTCATTCCTCCGGCATTGGTGCTGGCAGGGGGTCTGCTGGCAGGATGGATGAGGAAAAGACGATTCAGCAAGCCAGTCTGACTGCCATGCCTAAAAGGATTTTGCTGCCGGCCATCACTTTTTTTACGGCCATAATCGCGGCTCTTCTCCTTTTTGACAGGGAAAAAGGAACGCTCGGGCGCAGGGACAGTGACTTCATTCCTTTCAATGCATCCCTGATTGACCGGTTCATTATTTTTCAGGGGAATGACAGCGTTATCCTCGAAAAGACAAATTCCGGATGGACGGTGAACAAAACACTGGCTGCAAACGAGGAACTGATAGAGCTCTTCAAAGCTTCACTGGGAAGGATCGAAATAGTGTCGCCTTCATCCAGGGCCGTCCGGCAACAAATTACTGAAATGCTGTATAAAGAGGGCAGTGTGGTGCAACTTTATGTAAACGACAGGCTGAAAAGTACCCTGTATGTTAAATATGATACCTCCGGGATCAGAGGCACATACATGATGAGGAAGGGTTCACGGGTACCTTTTATGGTGCGCCTGACGGGTTATGCGGCTGACGATATTACAGGATTCTTTTCGCCCCGGCTGAACAGCTGGAGGTCAAATCTGCTCATTGACTGCCTGTCTGATTCCATCAGTGAAGTGATACTTGAATATCCGGGGGAGGAGAGTGAATCATTCCGTATCCGTAAAGAGTCAGACGGCACCCTTGTGCTGGCAGGATTTGATGACCATGAGGTGTCACCTGAACAAATTGATCAACAAAAAATTGAGGATTATCTGGCCTTCTTTGCCGGTATTCCTTGTCAGTATGACGGATATTCCCTGCCGGAAGGGTTTTTTCGTCAGAAACCTTTTGCCTTGCTGCAGGTTGAGGACCTGAACGGCAGGAGAAATGAAGTTACAGCATACCGGTTGCCGTCTTCATCAGGCAATGGCGTTTCCTATGACATGGATCGTTTCATTGCCCTGACAGGCAATGGTCCTGACACAGCAATGGTTTACTATTCAGACATGGATCCGGTCTTCAGAAGGATAGATGATTTCCTAAAAAAGTAAAAGGCAACTCCTGTAAATTATTTTTTTTTTGTAATATTGAATGGATGATCCTGCAATGCAGGGACCAATCAAGGCACTGTTTGAAAATCAATTAAACCATTGGCTTCATGAAATTTGTCGCATCGAGCATTGACCTGCTCAACCATTTGCTGGCACTCAGCCGCGTTATCAGTTCAAAGAACACCCTTCCGATTCTGGATAACTTTCTGTTCAGGCTGGAGGGTAATGTTTTGGATATCACCGCATCAGACCTTGAAACAACGATGACCACCTCCTTGACTCTTGAAAATGTTTCTGATGCAGGCCTGATAGCCATTCCGGCAAGACTTTTGACGGATTCGCTGAAAGAATTCCCCGATCAACCGCTTACTTTCACAATAAACCCGGAGAACCTTTCCATCCTGATCAGCTCTGAAAACGGTCAGTTTTCAATCACAGGCCAGAACGGCGAGGATTTTCCCCAGCTTCCGAAAATCAAGCCTGATCGCAGGATTGCCATGAGCCTTCCTGCAACATCGCTGGCAGGTGGTATTCAAAGTACCCTGTTTGCTACGGCTGATGATGAACTTCGGCCCATGATGAATGGCATCTTCATGGAACTATCCCCTTCTGATATCACCTTCGTTGCTTCTGACGCCCATAAACTGGTGCGTTACAAGAGAACGGACATTTCGTGTAACGAATCTGCATCATTTATCCTGCCAAAAAAGCCGGCAAACCTGCTTAAAAACCTGCTTCTGAAAGACGGTGAAAAGGTGCTTCTGGAATTTGATGATAAAAACGCATTTTTCACGCTGCCTTCCTATAAGCTCGTATGCAGGCTGGTGGAGGGTAATTACCCAAGCTATCATTCAGTCATTCCCAAAAACAATCCCAATAAACTGATCATTGACCGGCTTAAGTTCCTCAATACCATTCGAAGGGTTTCCGTGTTTTCAAACCAGGCCAGTAATCTGATCCGAATGAAGCTTGAAGGAAACAAACTGATTGTTTCGGCACAGGACATTGACTTTGCCACCTCTGCGGTAGAGGAACTATACTGCCAGTACAACGGTGTCGGGATGGAAATTGGATTCAAATCCACATTCCTGATTGAGATCCTCAGCAACCTGCAGTCTCAGGAGGTTTCGGTCGAACTTTCCGATTCATCGCGGGCCGGTTTGTTCATTCCTTTTGAAAAGGAAAGTGAGGAGGAGGATATTCTGATGCTGCTGATGCCAATGATGATATAGGTTTTCGCAAAAAGACAACTGGAAGGGGATCGCTGATATGTACAACGGAGGTCTGGCGCTATGGAGCTGAATCTCAGGAATCCGCTTGTTTTTTTCGACCTGGAAACAACAGGCACCGACGTGACGACAGACCGCATTGTTGAACTTTCTTATCTTAAGGTTTATCCAAACGGGAGAGAAGAATCCCGGACTATCCGCATTAACCCGGGTATGCCCATTCCTGCCGGAGCGACGGCCATTCATGGAATCACTGATGATGATGTGAAGGATGCGCCCCTTTTCGGAGAGGTTGCCAGATCCATTGCGCAGGTCTTTGAAGGCTGTGATTTTGCAGGGTACAATTCCAATAAATTTGATATACCCCTGCTGGCGGAGGAATTCCTGCGTGCCGATGTTGACATTGACCTTATGAAAAGAAAATTCATTGACATACAGGTAATCTTTCACAAGAAAGAACAAAGGACCTTAAGTGCGGCTTACAAGTTTTATTGCGACAAGGTACTGGAAGATGCTCACACCTCAATCGGCGACACCCTGGCGACCTATGAAATCCTGAAGGCGCAGCTGGACCGGTACCCTGACCTTGCCAATGATGTTGAAAAGCTTGCCGAGTTCTCAAGCCAGAACAAAAATGTCGATTTTCTCGGCCGCATCATTTATAATGAACAGGGCGTCGAGGTGTTTAATTTCGGCAAGTACAAAGGTCAGCCAGTTGAACAGGTGCTTAAGAAAGATACAGGTTATTACGGGTGGATCATGAACGGTCAGTTTCCGTTGCACACAAAGAAAGTCCTTACTTCCATTAAACTTAGAACAATGTATGAAGATAATATGCATAGGAAGAAACTACCGTGATCACATACGGGAACTGGACAACAAGCTTCCGGATAAACCGGTGTTCTTCATGAAGCCTGATTCATCCCTGCTGTTGAATAACCATCCGTTTTTTCTGCCCGACTTTTCATCGGAACTTCACCACGAAGTTGAAATAGTGCTCAAGATCAGCAGGCTTGGCAAGAACATAGACAGGAAATTTGCACACCGTTACTATGACAGGATCACGGCCGGAATAGATTTCACAGCAAGAGACCTGCAGCGGATCTGTATGCAGGAGGGTAATCCGTGGGAAATCGCAAAGGCTTTTGACCAGTCAGCCGTTGTGGGCAGCTTCATCAGGCTTGATGCATTGCCCGACCCCCATTCCATTCACTTCAACCTTGCCGTTAATGATAAGATTGTCCAGACTGGCAACACAGGTCATATGATATTCTCATTCGATGACATAATATCATACATTTCCCGGTTTATGACGCTGAAGATAGGTGACCTGGTGTTTACCGGTACACCGGCCGGCGTGGGCAGGATCAATATGGGCGACCATCTGGTGGCCACCGTCGAAGGCCAGAGACTGCTGGATTTCTTCGTGAAGTAATGTGAAAATCAATGGTTCAGGGCGTTGTCATTGTCATTTATGCAGACATATCACCACCCTGCAACGGTGCGCCTGAGTTCTGACGGCTGCGGGATTGGTATTTTTTATGGCACCCATATCCTTTTGTTTATAAAAAAACTGTAGGTTTGTATAAAGTAATGCTGATCACATGCTTCAGTCCATGACCGGTTTCGGCAATGCCTCCTGTGAGCTGCCTGACAAGACTGTGAATGTTGAAATCAGATCCCTGAACGGCAAAACCCTTGATCTGTATGTGCGGCTTCCTCACCAATACAGGGATAAGGAAATAGACATCAGGAACGATTTGACTGCCAGGTTAAAAAGAGGAAAGGTTGAGGTTGTTTTTAACATTGAATACAAGGATGAAAAACAACCATCTCTCATCAACACCGGTGCAGTGAAGAGCTATTACAACCAGATCAGGAAGGTGCTTGAGGAACTTGGTGTACCGGCGGCTCAGGAACCAATCCTTCAGGCTGTCATGCGGTTACCCGAGGTTCTGAATAACGGTAAACAAAGCCTGGATCCGGAAGAATGGGAAATCGTGAAACATACCCTCATGCGGGCGCTGGAAGCCTTTGACAACTTCCGCAGCCAGGAGGGCAAAACCATTGCCGGTGATGTACTGATGAGACTCGGGCTCATCGAGTCATTTTTGGGGCAGATTGAACCATTCGAGAAAGAACGGCACGACGGCATCCGCCGGAAACTGATGAACAGCCTCAGGGAGTGTTTTCAACAGGAAAACCATGATATGAACCGGTATGAGCAGGAGATGATTTATTACCTTGAAAAACTTGACATCACGGAGGAAAAAACACGGCTGAAACAGCACTGCCATTACTTCAGACAGGTAATGGAAGAAACGGACATGGCGGGCCGTAAGCTGGGTTTTGTTTCCCAGGAGATCGGGCGTGAAATCAATACCATTGGCTCGAAGGCTAATCATGCTGACATTCAGAAACTGGTAGTGCTGATGAAAGATGAACTCGAAAAAATCAAGGAGCAACTGTTGAATGTACTTTGACATGGCGGGCAGAATCATCATCATCACAGCACCGTCAGGTTCAGGCAAGACGACCATTGTCAGGCACCTTCTCAACGTAAGGGATCTAAACCTTGAATTTTCTGTTTCTGCCTGTACAAGACCCATGCGTGACGGTGAAATCAACGGAAAAGACTACTATTTCATGACACCTGCTGCTTTCAGGGACAGGATCAGAAAGAAAGACTTTTTGGAATGGGAAGAGGTTTATAAGGGAAGCTTTTACGGAACCCTGAAAAGCGAAGTGGACAGGATACTGGGTCTGGAAAGGAATGTGCTGTTTGATGTCGATGTGAGGGGTGCGGTCAATCTGAAGAAAAAATTTGGCAGTAAGGCACTGGCCATATTTGTCATGGCCCCTTCCCTGGAAGTGTTGCAGCAGCGGCTTGAATCGCGCGGCACCGAAACAAGGGAAAGAATTGCGGAACGCATTCTGAAGGCCTCACAGGAATTGGTCTTTAAAGACAGATTTGACAGGGTGCTTGTCAACGACAAACTGCACAAGGCGCTCAATCTGGCTGAGACCTGGGTCAGGGAATTCATTGAAGCAGGAATGACATGACAATCGGATTGTTCTTCGGATCCT
>JAXDCR010000252.1:0-5652 GCA_034677845.1 Bacteroidales bacterium
ATATCAAAAAAAAGATTAATTTTCTGTTTCCAATATATTATAATAAACTTAGATATAACCAATTCTAATATAATAATATACGTTTTATTAACTTATAGGGGTTACATACACGGCTGCCTCAGAAACCATATAAACCAGATAACAAACTTAAATTAATCTAAAGGAGAACAACGTATGAGTAATAAAAATGAAGCTGACAGCAAAAAAGTCAGAAATCTATCAAGGCGAAGCTTCATCGGCACGGTGGGCGCTGCCACTGCGGCATTCACCATCGTCCCGCGGAACGTGATCGCAGGTCACGGGCATAAGCAACCCAGTGATACGGTGAATGTGGCCGGCATCGGTGTCGGATCACAGGGCGGGGGTGACATCAGGCAACTTTGCACGCCCGATGTGCCCATCGTTACACCCAACCGGAAGTTTAACGGTCAGCCTTATACAAAACAGGAACTGGCAGAGCAGGAGCGTCAGCGTGCTGCAGAAGCCGCTGCGGCAGCTGCTGCTTCCGGTGCAACTGCCGGCGGGGCAGTGACCAGCACGCGCACAGCCGTGCAGCTGGGAGCGGCCGGCAGCGGTGCCAGAATTAGTCTGGCCAATATATATGCCCTGTGTGATGTGGATCCCGTCTATGCCGGACACACCATCAGCGGATATCCCAAGGCCAAGGTATACACTGACTGGCGCCAGATGCCTGAAAAGGAAAAATCCTCCATTGACGCAGTTGTCATTGCCACTCCCGACCACAACCATGCAACCATTGCCGCGGCATTCATAAAGGAGAAAAAGCATGTCTACGTTGAAAAACCACTGGCAAAGACAATTTATGAGGTCCGCAAGCTTGCTGAACTGGCCAAACAGTACAATATTGTTTCCCAGATGGGCAATCAGGGACATGCCGCTGAAGGCACCAGAAAAACGGTTGAATGGATCCAGTCAGGTGTTATCGGTCCCGTCAAGGAAGTGCACCTGTTCACCGACCGTCCGCTTGGCTACTGGAAACAGGGCGATCTGCCCCGTCCGGCTGCCATGAAGGTGCCCAAGAACCTGAATTATGATGTATGGCTGGGTCCCGCCCCCTATAAGCCTTACAATGTCGATACCTGTCATTTTATGTGGCGCGGCATGTGGGATTACGGAACAGGGTGTATGGGCGATATGGGCGCTCATATTTTCGATGCCCCGATCTGGGCGCTTAACCTGGGCATGCCCACCAAGATCCAGGCTACATCAACGCCTTACAGCAGTGAGTTTTAACCTTCCGGCACATCAATGACCTATTATTTCCCTGCACGTTACACGCAAGGGATCGGTTATATGCCTGAGGTTAAGGTCACCTGGTGCGACGGCGGCCTCAAACCGGCACGTCCCGAAACCCTCGAACCTGATCGTCCGCTGCTGGAAGCCACCTATATCGGCGAGAAGGGCGTTATCATGCATACAAGCCATGGTGCCAATCCACAGCTGGTTCCCGCACGGACAGGCTTCAAGGAGCCCGATCCGTGGCTGCCCCGCACGGGCAATATTTTTGAGGACTGGATTGATGCCATCAAGAACAACACCAAATCCTGCAATGACTTTTCAGTTTCTGCCAAGGTAACCGAAATAATGCTTCTTACAAATGTTGCTGTAAAATCGCAGAATATCAACAGGATACTTGAATATGATGCGGTTAACATGAAGATTACCAATGCAGAGGCTGCCAATGAGCATTTTCATTACGAGTACCGTTCAGGATGGTCACTGTAGGGTGTTTCAGCACAGTTTGCAGGTGATCCCGTAATTTCTGCAGGCTGGATATCGGTACATGAACCCCGCGGGCAATAAGGCCTGCGGGGTTTTATGCTTTAATGTGGGATGGCTGACACCCGCGACAGCTTAATATGGATTTATTCATTTTTTATCTATGAAAAACCGGCTTTAGTATAGATAATTTGCAATTGTTCCTGATGTGTGGTTACTTTTGGCTGGCTTTTAAAACATATAATCCGGTAAACAGCTGTATAGTGCGTAATCAACCGGCGTAAAGACGTACATTAACCATTCAAACAAGAAACCGTGCAAATTGTAATTGAAAACCTGAACAAGATTTACGGGAACGGACACCAGGCATTGAAGGATGTCAACCTGACGATCCCCACGGGTATGTTTGGGCTCCTCGGCCCCAATGGCGCAGGAAAATCAACGCTGATGCGAATCCTTGTCACCCTGATGAAGCCCACCAGCGGTACTGTCACCGTCGACGGCTATGACCTCAGGCGAAACCGGAAACAGATCAGGTCCATGCTTGGTTACCTGCCGCAGGATTTTCGTTTCTTTTCCAAGCTGAAAACCTATGAATTCCTTGACTATGCTGCACGGCTGGCAGGAATGAAGGACAATGCCAAAAGGAGGCAGGCCGTGGATAAAATGCTGGAGGAAGTGGGACTTTTTGAAGCAAGGGACAGGCAGGCCAATAAGCTTTCCGGAGGTATGAAAAGGAGGCTTGGCATTGCCCAGGCCCTGATCAACGAACCCAGGCTAATCATCGTGGATGAACCAACCACCGGTCTTGACCCGGAAGAAAGGATACGCTTCAGGAACCTGCTTTCGAATATAAGCACCAAGGATGTGATCATCATCCTGAGCACACATATCGTGGGAGATATCTCCAGCACCTGCGAGAATATGGCCCTCTTGAACGACGGCGCCATTGCCTACAACGGATCTCCGGAAGCACTTGTCAATGAGGCAAGGGGACATGTCTGGCTAATCCAGGCAACGGAGGATGAATACAGGGAGATCTGCGAAAAGTTTCCGGTGATTTCAACGATTCCAGAGGGGGACGGCTGGGAGGTGCAGGTGGTCGCCAACAGCATCAACGGATATAACGGACGGCTGATCGAGCCCAACCTTGAGCATGCCTATGTGTATTTCATGGAGGGCAAGCTTGACAGCTGGGTTGACGGTGAGGAAAACCTGTACCGGAGTTAGGAATTATGTTTATGTTGACATTTAAAACGTAACACCATGATATCACTTCACAATATTGGTTCAATTGCCAAATACGAAAGAACTACCCTGTTCAGGAGCTGGTTCTTCCGGATTTTTGCCATACTGGTGCTTATTATCATCTTTGGTGTGAACTTTCTCCTTTTCACAGAGGCAGGAGATTCCAGGTGGGTTTTCAGTGCCCTTCCTTCCACGATACCTTATTTTAATCTGGTGATCCTGAATGTCGCCCAGGCTGTCATCGCCGTTTTTCTTGCCTCCGACTTCCTTAAAAGAGACAAGAAGCTTGACACCACCGAGGTTATATACATGCGACCCATGACAAATGCTGAATACGTAATCGGGAAGACCTGGGGCAACATTGAGGTTTTTATTTTCCTGAACATGGTCGTTTTACTGATGGTGCTCATATTCAACCTGCTTTCACCCAGTGCCTCGGTCGACTGGATTTCCTATCTGGTTTACCTTGTGCTTATCAGCATACCGACCCTGTTCTTCATTGTCGGCCTGTCATTTCTTCTGATGAGCATCATACAGAACCAGGCTGTCACTTTTGTCGTCATACTGGGCTACATAGCCATCACCCTGTTCCTGCTCACAAATAAATTCTACAATCTCTTTGATTACATGGCCTACAAGGTGCCCATGCTGCAGTCGCAGGTTATAGGCTTCGGGAATACCATGACCCTCCTGATCCACCGTGGCATGTACCTTAGCCTGGGCATAGGTTTCATTGCCCTTACAATTACCTTGCTTAAAAGGCTTCCTCAGTCAGATTTCTCACAGCGCACCAGCATGATCACCGGTGTCATTTTTATACTTTTCGGGCTTTACCTTGGATTTTATTATTACAGTCAATACAGAAACGGCACCCTGCTCAGGGAACAGATGATCAGCCTCAACAATGAGTATGCCGGCACTCCCGTAGCCGAGATCATCAGACAGGATATCAAACTGAAACATGACGGAGCCGCACTGCAAGTCAATGACAGCCTGTTGCTGCAGAACAACCTGGACACCGCTGTCAGTAAAATAATCATGCACCTGAATCCGGGACTTGATGTAACTTCATTGCAGATCGCCGGAGCCGAAGTGCCTTTCACAAGGCAGCAGCATCTTATTGTTATCGATTGGGAAACCTCTCTGAATCCGGGCGATTCACTTGCCATGGTGCTGAATTATGAGGGTTCCATTGATGAGTCGTCATGTTATCTTGACATCGGCCAGGACACACGCGAGGAAAAATTCGGCGACCTGCTGATGAATGCGGATAAACGGTATGCCTTCCTTACCCCTTCCTATGTCCTTCTCACCCCGGAAGCAAACTGGTATCCCCAGGCTGGTGTTTCTTACAGCCTGGAGAACGTCGGCTGGAACAAACAGATTTTTTCAGAATATACCCTTCAGGTTGAAACCGATCCCAGGCTGACAGCCATTTCCCAGGGTGCCGTCACGGTTTCGGGTTCCGGTAACTTTACCTTTACCCCGGAACAGCCGCTGACACAGATAAGTCTTGCCATCGGGGATTATGTTCATAAATCATTCACAAAAGGATCCAGGACATACAGCCTCTGGCATTTCAAAGGGCATGACTATTACAAAGACATATTCACACCTGACATGACCGATACGGTCTGCCAGACCGTTGCGGAGGGACTGGAGGATCTGGAAAGGGAGTATAACCTCAGCTACCTGTTCAACCGGATTTCTCTCGTGGAGGTACCCGCCCAGTTCAAGGCATATGAAAGGCCATGGACATCCGTGCAGGAATATGTGCAGCCGGAACTTGTATATATGCAGGAAAAAGCCTATCTGAAAAGGGATGCGGATTTCAGGTTCATGATCAAACGCCAGCAGCGTCAGGGCAACCGCAGGGGGGAAAGTATGACGGAAGAGGACTACAAGATCAGGATCCTGAACAACTTCCTGGCCACTTTTCTGGATCAGGAGGAGCGCCCAAGCATGGGCATCATGCTGGTAGTGTCAACAGGCACTTTCAGCATGGAATCCGTCAATCCCTATTATATTTTCCCGCAACTCTATAATTTTCAGAACCAGGTGAAATCAGACCAGTGGCCTGTCATGAACCGCATTTTTGAATCCTATGTGAAAAATGCAGGCGGCACGGACATGAGGTCGATGTTTACAAGAAATATCACCGGATCCAGCACGGAAGAAGATGCCAATATGGCTCATCAGGGCCGGTCATTTGCTGAGGTGCTTACCGATCCGGATGAAGACAAGAGCATCATCAGCAGCCTTATACAGCTTAAAGGAACTGCATTTTTTAACCTGCTGCAGTCACAGACGGATGAGGAACAACTGACAGCATTCCTCAGGGAGATTTTGCAGGAGTACAAATTCAAGACCTTACCTTTCAGGACATTCGAACAGCGGATGAAGGAAAGGTTTGGTCTGGAAATCGAAGAATTCATGCAAAACTGGTTCAGCCAGGATGAACTTCCGAAATTCCTGATTTCGGAACCCACCGCGGTAAAAGTGCAGGCCGGCGACCAGGTCAAAACCATGGTCAAGTTCAAAATGTCAAATCTGTCCGATGTCGATGGCACAGCCACCATGTCATTCAGGCTTTCGACCACCGGTGGCATGGGTGGCATGTTCGGCGGCATGATGGGAGGTGACAGGGGCTTTGGCGGTGGTTTT
>JAXDCR010000253.1:0-4044 GCA_034677845.1 Bacteroidales bacterium
AGGGAGATACCGCGAACATACATCGCTGACGGGCATCACAGAACGGCTGCTGCTGCTCATGTGGGTGAGGAAAGGAAACTGGAAAATCCCGCCCACCGGGGAGATGAGGAATACAACTATTTTCTGGCGGTGCACTTTCCTTCCAGTCAGCTGGCCATCATGGATTACAACCGTCTGGTGAAGGATCTTAATGGCAACACCCACGAACAGTTTCTTCAGAAACTTGAAAAGAACTTTGTGGTGGTGCCGAAAGGTAAGAAGGAATACAAGCCCATGCGCCCGCATGAGTTTTCGATGTACCTGGGCGGCAGATGGTACGCCCTGGAAGCCAGGCCCGGCAGTTACAATGAGAACGATCCGATCGGGTGTCTCGACGTAACGGTTATGTCAGGGCATATTCTGGATGAGATTCTTGATATCAGGGATCAGCGGAATTCAAAGCGGATTGATTTCGTGGGAGGGATAAGGGGACTGCAGGCATTGAAGGAAAGGGTAGACAGCGGAGAGATGGCCGCAGCCTTTGCATTGTATCCCGTTTCACTGGAGCAGCTGTTCCGGATTGCCGACACGAACAACATAATGCCCCCCAAGACAACCTGGTTCGAACCCAAGCTGAGGAGCGGCCTTGTTTTGCACAGCCTGGACTGAGATAACAACCTGGAATGGTATTACAACAGTCTGCTGCTTGCTGGTTTCCGGTTTTTGAGGTCTTATATGCTTACCTTATCGTATAAGGTAATATTATGTTTCCTTTTCTGCGGCAGTGTCTGTTTTTTTGGTCTCACGAAGTATAGCGTCAAGTGATTCAGGCACTGCCAGTTCTTTCTTTTCCGACCCGGCGCCGAGGTCCTTCATTTTCCTTGCTCCGGGCAGCACCCTGCTTTCATAGGAGCCTACAGCCGCGTTAAAGGACTTTACGGCACCGGCAAGACCCTGTCCCACACCGTTCAGGTGGTCTCCAAAAGAACATATTCTTTCATAAAGGTCCCTTCCGGTCTCAAAGATTTTTAGGGCATTTTCAGTGACAGCCTGCTGTTTCCAGCTGAGTGCGATCGTACGAAGCAGGGTTATCAGAGTGGTGGGCGTGGCGAACATGATCCGGTTTCTGATCCCGTCAAGTATAAGCTCACGGTCCTGAATGACCGCTGCGCCAAAGGCCGATTCGATTTCTATATAGAGCACCACAAAATCCACCGTGTTGTCAAATTCGGCCCAGTAGGACTTGGAACCAAGTTTCACCATGTGTCCCCTCAGGTCAGAGGCATGTTTGGCCAGAAGCCGCCTGCGGCTTTCCTCCTCATCATGCTCAAGTGCCTCAAGAAAAGCATTCAGAGGAACTTTTGAGTCCACCACCACACTCCGGTTTCCAGGGAGCCTGACGATCATGTCGGGCCGGAGCCTTCCATCATCTGAAGTGACGGACTGCTGTTCGGTGAAATCACAGTATGCTGACATGCCTGAGAACTCGACGATCCTTTTTAGCCCTATTTCGCCCCATCGTCCCCTGACCTTTGGCGATTTAAGCGCGGTGACGAGAGCGTTTGTCTCTTTGGCAAGGTTCTGCTGGCTTTCTTTCAGCTGGTCGAGATAGTTCCTCAGTCCCCCGAAGGTTTCCTTTGTCGACTTTTCCAGTTCCGCCGTCAGCTTTTCATGTTTATCCAGGCTTTCCCTGAAAGGCTTAAGCATCTGCTCGATGGCTTCCTGTCTCTTGCCGAGTTCGCCCTGCGATTTGGCCGCAAGGTTTTCAAAAGTTTTGGAAGCCAGGTCAATAAAGCTCTGGTTGTTATTCCTTAAAGCAGCGGCAGCTGCTGCGTCGAAAACTTCCTTCAGGGTGGCTTCCGCTTCGGCCCATGCTTTTGCCTTTTCCTCCAGCCTTGTTTCGGCGGCAATCCGTTGCTGTGCCGACTCATTAAGCTTTCCGTTAAGTTCAAGCAGTTGGCGGTGCTGAGAAATCCTCATCAGGAGCCCTGTTGCCAGGGCACCTATTATCATACCGCCTGCAAGTCCCCCTATCAGGTATGCGATTGCCATGCCGGCTTCCATAACTACGCTCCAGTGTGGAAAATGATAGATAAAGATAGGTCTAAGACATCAGAAAAACCATACTTAATCAGCATCAGTTGTACCATAGTTATGAACACCCGTTGCACTGTTCCGTGTTTTTATTATTTTTTGCAATTATTTAAAACTGACTTTTAATACTGACATGTACCGGCTGCTGAAGGCCATACTGACCCGCATCATGCCAGACAGCTGGCTCAGGTATTCCGAGCCTGTGCTGAGAAATATTTTTTCATGGTTTCTGAAGGGAAACAGGGTCATCTGCAATCTTTGCGGCAGAGAATTTATAAGGTTCATACCCCTGCCGTCAGGCGATCTGTTGTGCCCGGGATGCGGCAGCCTTCCGAGGCAAAGGAGGCTGTGGGAAATCATACGAGAGATCCTCCTTGCCCGTCCCGGTATCCGTATCCTCCACATTTCACCTTCACGCAGGTTGTCAGAAAGAATACGCCAACTGGCAGGCCGTTCATATGTAACAAGTGCGGTTGACTCCAGGGAAAAGGCCGACAGGCATTTTGACATTACATCGATAGCATCCGACGATGGTGGTTTTGACCTTATCATTTGTTACCATATCCTGGAGCACATAAAGGAAGACAGGAAGGCGATGCGGGAGCTTTACCGGATAAGTGCTCCTTGCGGCATGCTCCTTGTTCAGAGTCCTTTCCGGCAGGGCAGCACATATGAAGATCATGGCATCTGCTCTCCCGGGGAAAGAAAACGTCATTTCGGGCAGGAGGACCACCTGAGGATATATGAACGGGATGATCTTTGCCGCCGGCTGGAGGAAGCGGGCTGGAAAGTCAGGGCTCAGGTTTATGGGGAAGATGAAAGGCTGGGTCTCAGGGAAGGGGAAACCGTAATTTTCTGCACTAAATAATGAAATTAAAAAAGGCTGTACCGCCTTATGCGGTGACAGCCTTTTCTTGTTTCCCTGATGATTCGGGCAGTATCAAATATTCCTTTATTACTGGATAACCACTGCTGAATCTGCCGCTACAGTATCAATGATTGCCGGTGCCTCTTCGATTATTGTTGATTCTTCAACCGGTGCTTCAGCGGGTTTTTGTTTGCATGAATTCAATGCAACAACGCCGAACAATGCAAGAGAAACTAATACAGAAGAAATTTTTTTCATTGTTAAACAGATTTTAATAAAACGGGGCAAAAGTATAAAATAAATATAAACTCACAAGAAAAAAATACTTTAAATGAATGCATTTACGGCAAGCCACAGCATTAAGGCATTTCACGCGCCTTAAGGCATTCCATGGGAAAACCTGTCCGCATGCCATTCGGACGGGCATCAGCCTGCAGTTGTCAGGCTTCAGATTCTTCCTTGACCTTTTTAATCGAATGGGCTTTGATCACCCTAAGGTTCCTGCCTGCCACTTCCTTTCCGTCGAGGGTTTGGATGGCTTCCATGGCTTCTTTTGTGTCCGGCATTTCGATAAAGCAATAACCTTTTGATTTTCCGGTACGCTTGTCCCGGATCAGTTTAATCGAATCGACCCTGCCCATAACTTCGAAAATCTTTCTGATGTCAACATCCTGCAGATTGTAGCTGATGTTACCAACATAAATAGTCATAGGACTGTCTGGTTTGGAATTACAATTTAAAAAGTTACAAAAGAATATGATGAATTGCAAATTTTGATGGAACATTTAATAGGATGCTTTATGAAGCATTAAGCCATCCTGTTTTACTGATATATGAAAGATCAATGATTATTATTCTGTAACTTTTTACGATCTTTAAATATATTGGCAATGGAACATGCTGTTTGCCTGACGGGGAACTTTAATTCCGCGCAACAGTGTCCGGAATACATTGAATCACTTTGCCCAAAATATTTATGAATAAAATCAACCGAATAAGAAAATATCATGCGGCCATCTTCGGCCTGTTTTTATTTGTCCTGACTTGCGTATTTCAGGCATGTTCAAGGGATGAGCCATATGAAAGCTTCACATTTGTGCAGA
>JAXDCR010000254.1:0-6310 GCA_034677845.1 Bacteroidales bacterium
AAAAACGTATACTTTTACTGTTTTGTACTCAACCAGTTTCATGCTTTTAGTATTTTTATAAAAAAGTGGCTGGTTCAAACAATCTTATAAAAGAATATCAGTTTAGTTTTCAGAACAGATTCACCGAAGCATAATGATCAATTTAAGAATCCTTTTTGGACTGGTTCCAAAGACATCTGACTATGAGGCTCAGCAGGAATCTTTAAGAAAAGAATACCTGGAGCTTGCTGAATTTGCTAAATCACCGGAACTGAAGGAGTATCAAGAGCTGGAAAATACAGTCAAGTCTCCTGATTTTGCCAGGAAGAAAAAGTCAATCCTGTCGCAGAAATATTCCGACACAACTGAATGGACAAAGGAAAAGGAATACTTGCGGCTAAAAAAGCAAAGAGAGATCAGAAAATTTTATCAGATTAAGAATTCGATTGAACTGAAAGATTTTCTTGAATTCGACAAATCTTACGATGTAAAGCATTACCATACTCTTGAAAAGCTCATTCATTCCGATGAGTGGACCTCAAAGAAAAGACAACTTGGAAAGAAGTTTACCGAAAGTTCGGAATATCAACAATACCTTGAATACAAGAATCTTAAGAACTCAAAGCGTTTCAGGGACTATTTTGCCTTTAAGACATCAAGGGATTATGTCAATTTTACCCTGTTGATCGGATCAGAAAAGATCAATGCCTTTGAAAACCTTGAAAAGTACATCCGGTCTGAGGATTTCATAAAAATCAAGGAGTACATGCTTCTGCCTGGTCAGAAGAAATACGAAATGTCTCCTGAGTTTCAACTTGAAAAAAAATATTTGGAACTCAGAAATTCTGAAAAAATAAGGTGGTATTACAAGGTCAAGGACAGTAAAAAGTTTGATGAAATCAAACGGTGGGAGCTGACTTTTTCGGATGACTTTGAAACGAACAAACTGGACAGGAAGAAATGGTTGTCAAGGTACTTTTGGGGTGACGCCATGTTACATGAAAGTTATTCACTTGATAATGAAAAGCAATTTTATAATGAGGATAAAAACATTGAGATGTCTGGCAGCACCCTGACAATCATTACCAGGCGCGAAAAAGTCCGGGGGAAGGCCTGGAACGCTTCAGTCGGGTTCTTTCCGCGTGATTTTAACTATACATCAAGTATAATCAATACGGGTCACAGCTTCAGACAAAAATACGGTCTTTTTGAAGCCAAGATACGTTTCAATGCGAACTATCCTGTTACCCATGCCTTCTGGCTGGTTTCGGATACCATGCTGCCTCATGTCAACATTGTCCGGGCTGCTGATAAAATATCCATGGGTAACTTATGGGGAAGTGCAGAGCACAGGAAGCTGATCAGGAAAAATGAATCAAGGATCAGCCTGAGCCGTTATGGGTCGGACTACTTCATTTATTCCATGGAATGGTCGGCACATCGTTTGACCTGGAAGATAAACGGTGTTACCGTGAACTCTGTTACGGAAGGTGTACCGCAGGTTCCAATGTACATTAACCTCAGCTCCGCTTTGTATGCTGAAATAAAAGATGGCATCCTGCCCGCCCTTCTCGAGGTTGACTGGATCAGGTGCTACAGGCAGACAGTATAATCATTCTCAGTAGCCCGGGTTCTGGGTCAGGGTGAAAACGCCATCTTTCAGGCTTCTTTCAATCACATCTGTCGGAATGGGAAGATAGGCATCGGGTATGTCCGTATATTCATGTTCCCTCAGGTAGTCAAACCTTGTTTCCTCCACCGATAGAAATGTGTTAAAGATTTCCTCTCCCTTGCCAAACCTAACGACATCATAAAAGCGGTGCCCTTCGGTACCAAGCTCCAGGGTTCGTTCAAAGAGGATGGCATCAAGTGCTGTTGATCTGGACTGAAAGGGATCACTGGCTCCACCGGACGGATATAGCCCGATTCTGTAATTAGCCGCATCGGTAATGCCATCGGCTTTCTTGACGCGATTGAAGGGGCTGTCGGCATTATCGATCATCCGTTGACGGACCCGGTTTACCAGGTCTCTTGCCCTGTCAAGGCTTCCCGTCCGGGCTTCACATTCAGCGGCTAGGAGCAGTACATCAGAAAAACGGATAACCGGTATGTTGATGGCTGTCTTGGAACTCCCTGCCGCAGTATAGGTGCCCGCTTGTCTTTTCCATATATACCATTTTTTGGATAAATAAGGTCCGCCATGAGCCTGGTCGCGGATCCACGACCTGCCGGGGAAATTGCCATAATCAAGGCAGGGGATCCCTCTTCTTGAAATGGTCCAGTCCAATCGCGGATCGACACCAGAGGTGTCAATTTTGAAAGTGTCCGGTGCCGGCGCGCTTGGTGCTGCCGGAAGGCCATAATCATCTTTCAGCCGGCGCGGATTGGTCACATACATATCCAGATAAGGAAGCCCGTTGGCATCAGTACGGAAATGGTCTGCATACCAGGGAGTAGGTTGGTAGAAACCCCATCCCCTGCCAAGGCCGGGACCCGATGCCACATTGCAGCTGACGGATTGCGATTTGGGATCGCCGTTCGGAAGGGCCCCCTGTCCTGAAATGGGCGTGCCATCATTGACAGACAGCTGAACCGCCCAGACACTTTCAGGGCCGTTCTCGGTTGATGCATCAAAATTGTCATGGTAATTCTGCAGCAAATCGTAGGCATCACCCTTCGCGGTCACCCCATTCTCAATGGCTTCAGTCAATATCGGAAGGGCTTCATTGAAACCATTCGGGTATTCCCCTTCACAGGCGCGATACATGAGTATTTTGGCATAATAGATATCCGCCGCCCATTTATTGGGCCTTGCCAGGTCTTTCTGCGTTTCAGGCAGGTTTTTCCTTGCAAAATCCATATCAGCTGCGATCTGGGGCCATATGTTGACATAATCCTTGCCGTTATTATCGATTGTGTTGGGAACACGGTATTCTGTCACGGTTTCATCAATCCAGGGTATGTTTTTAAATGCCCTTTTGATATAAAAATAATAGTGTGCACGCAAAAAACGGGCTTCAGCTTTAGCCTGCATTTTTTTTGCCTCCGTCATGTCAGTTGCCCTGTCAGCAAATTTTAATACAAGGTTGCACCTGTATACGGCATCGTAACCAAACTGCCAGAAACCTGACACATTTGTATTCCCGGCTGTAATTTTAAACATGGAAGGTTCAAGATAGGCCGGTTGATCAAATGAATAGGAACCTTTAAAGCATTCACCTCCGTGTATTACCCCAAATAAAGGCTGATCGGGATTCGTATTAAGAGCGCCGGTGCCGTTCAGCAGGGCATAGGCACCGGTGAGCAGTCCCTCCACCCCCTGGGCATTTGAAAGGACAGATTCATTAAATACACCGATGGGCTGACGGTCGAGAATCTTTTCACATGAAATTGCTGTCGCTGATAAAATCACGGCCAGCAGTATGATTTTTAGCTGGTTCATATTGTTTGTTTTAATTGTCTGATGGCTGAAATATTTCTTAAAATCCCAGGTTAAGTCCGAAAAGCACTTGTTTGGGCGTGGGATTGCCGCCTGAATAGATTCCCATGCCCAGGTTACTGCCAGAAATGTTCACACCGGGGTCCATGCCGCTGAACCGGGTAAATGTGAACAGGTTTTGCGTCTGCACATATATCCTGAGCCTCGTCAGGCGGATCCAGCTGATCAGTCTCGCAGGCATTGTATAGCCAAGGGTTGTCTGTTTCAGCCGCAGGTAAGACGCGTCTTCGACATAATAATCTGTAACATACTTGTTTGAGTATGTATCCGTGATATCCAGCTTTGGAAGTAAGGCATCTGTATTATCAGGCGACCAGGAATCATTAAGCATGCGAAGGCTCCGGTTATGGTTGTTTGTGTTGAAATCAATGTTGCGTCGTGTAACATTCAGCAGTTCACCACCCTGATTCCAGAAAAGGTTAGCATCAAAATCAAAATTTTTGTAATCAAGAGAAATGTTCAGTCCCACCTCAAAATCCGCATGAGGTGAACCCAGAAAGGTCTTGTCCTGGTCGTTGATCACGTTGTCACCGTTGATGTCCTGTATTTTCCAGCGCCCGACCGCAGGAGGGAGCCATGTGTTATTGGTCGTGGCAACATAGTCATCCACTTCCTGCTGGGTGTTGAAGAAACCATCCGTTTTGTATCCGTAAAAATATGAAATGGGCATACCTTGTCTGGTCAGGCAGGCAGCGCCCATGCCTGTGTTGCCTCCGGTAAGATAAGTCTTTGGGTCTTCAAGGACTTTAAGAACCTTGTTCCTGTAGGCGGAGAAATTTGTGCTTACTTCATATGCAACTGCACTGGCAATTTTTCCACGGGTGGTCAGGGTGAATTCTACTCCGGAGTTTTTAATAGTGCCAACGTTTATATAAGGCTGGGTGACATTGGGTGAAGTCTTGGGGGGCTGGGCTGTTACAAGCAGGTCCCGGTTCTGTTTAATAAAATAATCGAAGACGAGTGACAGGGACCCTGAGAAAAGTGAGGCATCCAGGCCTACATTATAGGAGACAGCCTTCTCCCACCTTGTGTCGGGATTACCAAGACGTTTTGTTGTAAAACTTTGCGCAATGGCATTGTTCGCGCCCTGGATCGGATAAGATTCATCAAGGGTCTGCTCATAGGTCGTGAACTGGTTTTCGTTGCTCAGTCCCGTTTGGTTACCAATGACGCCGAAGCTTGCACGCAGCTTCATATCAGCCAGCCAGGTCAGCTGATCCATAAACTTCTCATCTGATATGCGCCATCCCAACGCTATGGCGGGAAAATAACCAAAACGGTAATTCTCACCAAATTTTGATGATCCGTCACGACGAATGGTGGCATTCAGGATATATTTATCGCCATAAGTATAATCAAGCCGGCTGAAGATCGAAAAAAGTCCGCTATGAGAAATAGTTCCCGAGGATGTCTGGGTCCCCGTCCCTGCATCCAGAACAAGAAAATCATCATTGTCATCAATCAGCAGGTCAGTGCGTTGTCCGGTCAGATTCTGACTGAAATTGTTGATAGCTTCACTTGCTACAAGTAATTTAACATTATGAGATCCGATTTTTTTGGTATATGTAAGCGTGTTTGTAAAAGTCCAGGCGTTGCTGTGTGACCAGCTCCATGAAAGGCTGTTGGGCGGTGTGGAGTTGTCCGTATTTTCATAAGTTATGTGAGACATGTTTCTTGAGGTCGATGAAGAATAATCGATGCCAAAGGAAGACCGGAACAGGAAGTCCTTCAGAAAAGTGATTTCCGTGAATGCATTTCCAAAAACCCCGTATGTATAGGAACCGTCGAAACGGTTACGCCATGGCGTTGCCACCGGATTGGTACCGGCATTGGCAATCAGGGTCGGGATGGCTGTGCCGGCGGGACCCCCTGCGATGTCCCACGGCGGTGCGAATGAAGGCCAGCCCCAAGCCCCTGATGTCGATTCAGCATTGTTCATTTTAGTATAGGTAAACTGGAGATTCTCTCCCAGTTTGATAAAATTCATTATGTTGTACGTCGTATTGGCCCGCAGCATATATCGCGTATTATAGCTGTACTTGTCAGCGGTACCTTTCCTGTCAAAGTAATTTAGTCCCAATACGAAAGTCCCCCTTTCAGATCCTGTGGATGTAGTTACCTGCAGGTTCTGGACGGGTGCCGGATTGTATACCTCATCAAACCAGTCAGTATTGGCCGATTTAATTATCTGGTGAGTCTTGAAATCATAATTCATAGGATTGACGAGGGATTGGAATTGCTCCGGGTCTGAAACCTTCAGGGCTTCCAGAATGGCACCACCCATTTTGTTGCCATGATCGTTTACAAGGACATATTCAGGGATAACAGGTTCCGGGCCGCTTCCATACTGAAGGTGTGACCAGTTCGCATCGCCGTATTTCCTTCCGGCCCCCGTCATCTGCAGCCAGTAAAGCCTGCCCAGTTCTTCAGCATCCACCAGGTCAGGAAAATCGCTCTTGCTGGTAAAATTGATGCCGTAATAATAGTCAATGTTAACCTTCACAGCGCCCTGCTGACCCTGGCGTGTGGTGACGATGACAACCCCGCTTGCCGCCCTTGCGCCATAGACAGAAGCTGCGGCAGCATCCTTGAGCACCTGAATGGATTGAATATCATTTGGATTGAGCCTGTCGATGCTTCCAGGAACACCGTCAATGATGTAGAGGGGCTCCGATCCGCTGAATGATCCTATACCGCGTATCATCATTCTTGATTGTCCACTGATGTTTCCATCGGTGCTTATCGTCAGTCCCGACACCCTTCCCTGCAGTTGGCTGGCCACGCTGCCTGAAGACATGTTCAGGTTCTGTTCGGTGTTCATAACCCCGACAG
>JAXDCR010000255.1:0-4333 GCA_034677845.1 Bacteroidales bacterium
AAAAACCCAACCGCATCAGACTGCTGTATGAGGATTACACAAGGGAAGGCACGGCGGAATCATACCGGAAGGCGGATCATATGCTGGCACTCGCACTTAAATATGCCACTGAAAATAACTTCACTGAAGCATCCGCGTATATCAGGCGTTTCCAATCCTCGAATGAAGCCCAGGCATTTGATGCCGGATCTTCATATGATCTGGCTGAAATGACCCGCAGCGTCAGGTCATTTGAGAAACTGTTCAGACCGTTGTTCGAAAGCAGTGACCTTGAGCAGATCATTAAGGCTGAAGACCTTGTCAGGCAATGCCTGAAATATGCCAGACTGGCACAAACCCCGCTTGATACAACTTATTTCAGCCAGCTGCTTGTGGCTGTTACAAACGCGATCTCGGACAAAACAAAAGAGGATATCAACACCGTTGCCCAACAGCAATATGCTGATAAATCACTTGCTGCCAGACTTGATACGCTGAATCCCTGTGGAGTGTACAAATGGCAGGATAAGGTGGTTGTCATTGACGAATTCCTTTCCGCTTCCAGCTTTGAAAACGTCAGGAAAGGCGAGGCTATCCTGCATGCCGACAATGTGCTGGTCAATTATCTTAAGAGCAACAAGCTGTGTAAATCCGCTGAGGATCTGAAGTTTGGCTATGTTTATATTATTCCTTACCGTTCCAACTCCAAGAACACATCATTCTTCTTTAACGCCGGTACCCAAAAATGGCAGTACATAGTCTGTTACACCAGCATAATTGATGAGGCTTATACCCGTGAGGTAATTATGTTTATGCCAGCTGTTGTTTTCGGCAGCGATAATGAAACAGTCCGAAATTTCTGAGTTGACGGATCACATTTGGATAAAGATTAAACCAATTCCAGAGATGTTTGTTTATTATTTCAGGAATTCAAACATATCATGGGGATCAGGCGTGTCATCTTTTATTCATCTTTGCTGTCAGGTATCTTTTCATGCAGTATGGTGAACCCTGGCAATTCATTAAAGGAAAACTTAAACAATATGAACGGTAAACTTGAGACAGTCACCCTCGGTGAAGGGTGTTTCTGGTGCACTGAAGCTATTTTTGAACAGCTCGAAGGTGTTTACCAGGTTGAATCAGGATATTCCGGGGGAAGCCTGCCCAATCCCTCATATGAAGAGGTATGCACCGGCAGAACCGGACATGCAGAAGTGACCCGGATAAGCTTTGACCCGTCTGTCATTTCATTTGTCGAACTTTTGGAAGTCTTTTGGAAGACCCATGATCCAACCACGCTGAACCGTCAGGGCAACGACATTGGCACGCAATACAGGTCAGTCATTTTTTATGAAAGCGAAGAACAAAGAGAGCTGGCCGAGGAGATGAAAAAAAGGCTTGATGCGGCCGGGATCTGGTCAGATCCGATCGTTACTGAAATATCTCCCTTTACTGTATTTTACAGGGCAGAGGATTATCACCAGGATTATTACAGCCAGAATATGTCAAAACCCTATTGCTCCTTTGTCATCACACCCAAGATTGAGAAATTCCGTCAAGTTTTTGCCGACAAGCTAAAGGAACAACATTAAATTGCGCATTCACATGCACCGGCAAAGATTCCATGGTAAGTCCCATTCATCAATCCCGGCAGAAACGAATCCTCAGTCCTTGCCCAGTTCAATGTCAAGGGCAGCTAATGACAATCTTACATCAAGATAGAAAAGAAGGATTGACATAATGATTGTCAGTATACTCAGCAGGAGAAGGATCAGTTTTACTGTATCCAGGTTTATCCTGGCAAGTATCTGTATCACTGATATAAAAATCAACAGACTGTTGAATGCGACACCAAGCACCAGTATTCCTATGCTGTTCCGAAGGATCTGACAACGTTTGTGCAGATGGTCTACCTGTTTCATCCTTTTCAGCCATAGTTCCTGGTCATCCTTCGGCGTATTGAACAGCTGCCGCGTGCGATCAATTGCATGATTGTAACGGTTCACAAGGCTCAGCAAGAGCAGACCCACACCTGATGTGAGCACGAGTGGGGCTACCGCAGCAGAGAGTATTTCATTAAAAGATACTTCCATGGTGTCATTAGAAATTGTTCAGAAGTCTTTTTACGGTTTTGTTACAGGTTGCTGATGCTCCTCAAATACGATGGCCTCATAGGTGTATAGTTCTGCGTTCTTCCACCCGTTCCATCCGATTCCGGCCTTGTCCCGGGCACAGTGTCCCAGAAAGTCCTCCACTGACCAACCTGTTTCAATGGCCACCTGTGGAAGATAGGTACCGGAACTGAATCCCTTTTTAATGTATATTCCGTGCTTTCCGAGGACTATTTCCTCGGGCGACCGGATCCTCTTCAAAGGAGTCAGCACTGAAATCTCAATCGTCAGTGAAGGCAGTTCCGAGGCCAGTACCGGTGAAAAACGGGTGTCCTTCGTGGCGGATGAAACGGCCATTTCCTGTACCACCTTGTACAGCGGTATGTCAGGATTGAACCGTCCGATGCATCCCCTGAGCTCGCCATTTTTTCGCAATGTCACAAAGGCTCCTGCCCGGGTAAGTATATTGCCCGAAAAGCCGCTTGCATCAATATCGGGCACTTTGCCAGCGGAAACATAGCCTTCAATGGTTTTTCTGGCTATGTCAAGAAGAATCGCTTTATCCTTATCCGTCAGGTTGTATGAAATTTCCGTGTCTGTTCCGGCCGGCTTCTCCTGAATCTCCTGTGTAACCGCAATGGCATAGTACCCCACAACCCTTGATTTATCTCCATAGTACTGGGCGTCCCCGGAGTTTTTATAATCAACAGCGGTATATTTTACTCCCGGCATTAATTCTGACATTTTCATCAGGGTCAGCACCGAAGTCCAGCCGCAGATGCTGGTGGCAAGGTTCCTGTATCCTTCCGCTCCGTTGTCGTTCAGGGTTTTTATGAAAGTTTCCGGTTGATTGGTGAGGATGGCATCTGCTGTGATACGGTCAACCTTCAGCGCATCTTCATAAGACGGATAATGAGAGAAGTCAGTGCTTATGACAAACAGGTTGGAGGGGTTCAGGTATGGTTTGAGGGCTGTCGCGATCTTGTCAACTGTTGCGACGCTGCTGGTGCCGACTATGATTGGTATAATGCGGAAGGGATGCTTCAGGTGAGCCTGCAGAAAAGGCAGCTGCACTTCAAGGCTGTGTTCAGCCGCGTGCGCATCAGTTCGGTCGCTGAACACACTGTATGTGTCAACCAGATCCCTTGCCAGCTCCATATTGACCGGCACGGTGCCAAGCGGTGTTTTAAAATTCCCTTTCGCGTATATGGAAGCTCCGTTAAAGGAGGTTGTGTGGCTCGAACCAATTAGGAACACATTGTCATAAGCTTTATCAGGGTCAACCTGGAAAAAACTTTGAGCCGCCACTTTCCCCGAATATACATATCCCGCATGGGGAGCAATTACAGCAATTGTTTTTTCCCTCTGCACCTTAACAGAGGATTCCGAGAAGTAGCTTCGCAGGTCTTCTCTCAGCCGGGTTGCATTGGCAGGATAAAACTGCCCTGCAAAGACCGGTTCACGGATTGTGGTCTCCTGTTTTGAATTGTTCATTATGGTGGCTGTATTTGTTTGGGTCTGACAGGTGATCTCCGAAAACACCAGAGACAGTATGATCAAACAGCGGTGTATTTCTTTCATTGTTTCTTTCATTGGATGACACAAAGAAAGTCCGGGAGCAATATACAAAGTTAAACAAGCCGGGAAACATTCAGATAGGCAAACGCTAAATTATGACTGCCTCGCGTCTTTGATGGTGTTATATGTTCTTTGTATCAATTCATTGATTGATAAATTATTATATTCTTTAATATCTATCGGTTCATGAATTGTCAACACCGCTTTACCGGGAAGCAGATTGAGTGTTCCGGCCGGCAGGATTTCTCTTGTTCCGCTTATCGAAAGCGGAAGTATAGGAAGTCCCAGATCAAGGGCCAGTTTAAAGGCACCCCGTTTGAAGGCTCCCATTTCACCCGTTGTGCTTCTTGTGCCTTCAGGAAAAATAACAACTGATGTTCCGTTGACCAGTTTCCTGGCTGCATGATCGAGTGTTTCAAGGGCAGCCAGTTTGCTTGAACGGTCAATGAAGATATGCCCCACTTTCCTGCTGCCAAAGCCGATACCCGGGAAAAAGGCCAGCTCCTTTTTCATGACCCATTTGATATCCATTCCCAACCAGCCATATATCAGAAAAATATCATAATAACTCTGATGATTTGACACCACCACATAGGAAGTTTTCCGGTCCACATGCTCCCGTCCCTGTACCTTGACCAGCATGGGAGTGAAGATAGCATTCATCC
>JAXDCR010000256.1:0-3148 GCA_034677845.1 Bacteroidales bacterium
GTGACAACCAGGTCTGATATTCCGTCTCCGTCTATGTCCCCGGCTGCAATGTGTTTTGGATTTGGTCCGGCTGTAAGGTCAATTCTTGGAGCAAATGAACCGCTAAAAAAGGAACCTGGGCTACTGATATTTCTGAACAGTGAAATAAAGTTGCTGCCCTCAGAGGTAATTGCCAGATCAGGTCTGCCATCGCTGTCCAGGTCATTTACGACAGAACTGAACGGGTTCATGCCAACCGGGAAATCAATTTTGGAAGCGAAGGCCGCGGGGTCAATAACCTGCCTGCTAAGAAAGGTGACAATGAAAGGTTTTGCGGAATATGCTGTTGATCCATTGACTGTCACAGTTAGCGGTTGAAATGTAGTCCCTGCAGGTACTCTGACAGTCAGCTCCGTTGCTGATGCAGTATATACCAGCCCTTTTACCGCCCCGAACCAGACAATATTATCCGACGGAGTCGTGCTGAAATTTGTTCCGGTTATTGTTATTGTCGTTCCCACTGGCCCTGATTCCGGAGTGAAGGAGGTTATAACCGGAACCTGCGAATATATGGTACCACATACAAAAGAGATCAACACAGAAAAACGGATTTTCTGCGGCAAATGCCAGAGAGTCAGGCGTTTCATAAATAAGGGATGTATTAGTATTTGTCTCGGGTATAAGTGCTTAAATGTAACTAAGATAATTCTGAATAAAAATAAGAATCAGCCCGTTCTTTTTCCTGTTAACATTTTTTTAATCTCACTTCCCTCCAAACAGCACAAACATCAGCGCTGCCAGTGCTGCCCCTATACACGGACCCGCTATAGGAACCCAGCAGTACCTCCAGTCACTGTCGCGCTTGCCGGGAATCGGCAAAAAGAAATGCATGATCCTCGGCCCAAGGTCACGGGCAGGATTAATTGCATAACCTGTCGGCCCTCCGAGCGAGAGTCCGATGCCGAGTACGACCAGGGCCACAGGCAGGGCGTTCAGGGCACCCAGTCCTACCTCAGGCACAGCCATGTAAAGTACCGCAAGGGCGAGGACATAGGTTCCGATTATCTCCGTTAAAAGGTTATACCAGTAGCTCCTGATGTTGGGGATCGTGCTGAAAACAGCAAGTTTGGAATCTGCATCCTCGGTCGCATCAAAATGCTTTTTGTACGCAAGCCATACCAGCCCAGCACCAAACATTGCCCCGAGAAGCTGGGCGCTTATGTACAATGGCATCAGCGATGCAGAGAACTTGCCGGCCAGCACAAGGGCCAGCGTCACGGCCGGATTCAGGTGAGCGCCGCTCACATCAGCCGAAATCAGGACTCCTGTAAAGACCCCGACTGCCCAGCCGGATGCAATCACAATCCATCCTGCATTATTGCCCTTTGTCTTGCTGAGCAGCACATTGGCCACAACACCGCATCCCAGGACAAGGATCATTGCGGTACCGAAAAATTCTGCGAAAAACTGGTTCATGGTTATTAGTGATTGGTGATTAGTGATTGGTTGCTGGTTACTGGTTGCTGGTTGCTGGTTGCTGGTTGCTTGTTGCTTGTTTCTTTTGTCTTTTATCTTTTGTCTTTTATCTTTTGTCTTTTTTATCCTTCCGCCCACACTTTCACTGCCTTCACAGCCCGCTTCCAGCCTTTGACAAGCGATACTGTTTCCTTTTCCTTTAACTGCGGTGTGAATTCCCGGTCGACCTGCCATTGCTTCCTTATCTCCTTCACATCCTTCCAGTAATTCACTGCAAGTCCGGCAAGATAGGCTGCTCCGAGGGCTGTCGTTTCCGTGATCTTCGGCCTCACAACTTCAGCCTGGAGAAGATCAGCCTGGAACTGCATCAATCCACTGTTCACTGTAGCTCCTCCGTCAACCCTCAGTTCCTTAATGTCAATTTTTGAGTCTTTCTTCATTGCCTGAAGCACTTCAAGGGTCTGGTAGCAGATGCTGTCGAGGGCGGCGCGGGCTATATGAGCGGATGTCGATCCGCGCGTTATCCCGGTTATGGTTCCGCGTGCATGCTGGTTCCAGTAGGGAGCCCCGAGTCCGGCAAAGGCGGGCACAAAATAAACTCCCCCGCTGTTTTTCACCGAAGCTGCAAGTTTCTCAACATCAGATGATTTACGAATGATGCCCAGCGAATCCCTCAGCCACTGAACCACTGCACCGGCAATGAAAATGCTTCCTTCCAGCGCATACGTGGTTTTGTTGCCTATCTTCCATCCGATTGTTGTAAGGAGCATGCTTTTTGACTCAATAGGTTTTGAACCGATATTCATTACCATAAAACATCCTGTGCCATATGTATTTTTAACCATGCCAGGATCAACGCACATTTGCCCGAAGAGGGCCGCCTGCTGATCGCCTGCTATCCCGGCAACAGGAATTGCCGACTGAAAGACGCCGGCGGTATTTCCGTAAATCTCGCTTGAAGACCTTACTTCAGGCAGGACAGACGCAGGAATGTTAAATATCTTCAGCAGTTCAACATCCCATTCAAGTGTATGAATATTGAAAAGCATTGTCCTTGATGCATTCGAGACATCTGTCACATGAAGCTTCCCGGCTGTGAGGTTCCAGATAAGCCAGGAATCGATCGTACCGAATGCAAGCTCTCCTTTTTTTGCAAGCTCCCTTGCTCCCTTTACATTGTCGAGGATCCACCTGATCTTTGTCGCCGAGAAATACGCATCAATTATAAGTCCTGTCTTCTTCTGAATCTTTGATGCAAGTCCATCCTTCTTAAGCTTGTCGCAGAAGCCTGCAGTCCGCCTGTCCTGCCACACAATGGCTTTATGCACAGGCTTGCCGGTCTTTCTGTTCCAGACAACAGTTGTTTCGCGCTGGTTGGTTATTCCTATTGCAGCAATATCACTGCTTTTCAGCTTTGCTTTTTCAATTGCCTTTTTTGCAACCCCGAGCTGTGATGACCAGATCTCAGCCGCATCGTGTTCCACCCATCCCGGCTTCGGAAAATATTGTTTGAATTCTTTCTGTGCTGTTGCTGCAGGTTTCCCGTCATGGTCAAAAATAATTGCTCTTGAGCTTGTAGTTCCCTGATCGAGTGCAAGTATAAATTTACTCATATTATAAATAATTTGATGTCAGTCTTTTGTATTCCTCAACCTGTTGTTCTGCCCAGCTTCCATGATGCTTCAGCTCCTGT
>JAXDCR010000257.1:0-4178 GCA_034677845.1 Bacteroidales bacterium
CTGAATTTGCCTTTAACGACTCCGTCAATACCCTTGCCGCCAATATGATCTACAAGGGCCGCCTGATGTATTTTGTCCGCGCCATGCTTCCCGGTCAGCCGGATACGCTTATCTGGGGGTTTTCAGGGGAGCAGTGGGATTTCTGTCTGAAAAATGAAAAGGCAATGTGGACCCACCTCGTTGGCAATAAGTTGCTGTTCAGCACTGACCGGCTTACCATCAGCAAGTTTACCTCCGAAGGTCCATTTACAAGCGATTTCAGCCGCCGGTCGCCGGCACGCGCAGCAGTGTGGATTGGCTACCGGATCGTTGACGGCTATATGAAAAGGCAGGGCAACATCAGCCTGAAAGCACTCATGGAAGAGGATGACTATATGAAGATTCTCAACGGCTCAGCATACAATCCTTAATGTCAATGCTCTGAAATCAGAAAAACCCGTGATGCTAACCCGTGGTATAATCATAAGCCTGCTGTTACTGATTCTCCCCGCTCACCTTCTTTGCGGCCAGAGTCCTGACTCACTCTGGAAGAGAAGCCTCCTCAGGTTTGACAATGAAGATTACCACGGTGTCATCAGCGATCTGAACACCCTGATCCGTCTGAATCCGGATTTCGATGAGGCTCTTTACAACAGGGGCATAGCCCGCCTTTATCTTGGTGACGAGGAAGGAGCCTGCGGTGATTTCAGCCTGGCAGGCCGGGCAGGGTCCAGGGAGGGCCGTGTCATGCTGAATTCATTGTGCAGAAAGGACACCATCAGGGAAATGATCATCAGATCTTCCTATGGCAATAACAGGGTGGATCCGGCAAAGGGATACAGGCCGGTGTACACAAGGGCTGACACCCTGCGGGGGGCCCTGCGTCCCCAGAGGACATGCTTCGATGTTTATTACTATGACCTGGCAGTTAAAATCATGCCCAGGCGCAGGCGCATTGAAGGCACTAACGTGATATACTTTCACGTAACGGAAAACTGCCGTGAAATCCAGGTTGACCTGTTCGACAACCTGCGGATCAGCAAAATCATCTGGAACGGCATGGAGCTTGCATACCGCCGTGAATTCAACGCTGTCTTCATTGAATTTCCGCAAACCCTCCGCGCCGGGGAAGACCACCGGCTGAGCATCAGTTACGGCGGCAAGCCGCTCCCCGCCCCCAATCCTCCCTGGGATGGCGGCTTCGTATGGGAAACCGACAGCCAGGGCAAACCATGGGTCAGCGTTGCCTGCGAACATCTGGGGGCCAGCTGCTGGTGGCCCAACAAGGATCACATGACGGAAAAGCCCGATTCCATGCTTATCAGCATCGATGCGCCGGAAGGATACCAGGTGGTTTCAAACGGCAACCTCCGCGGTGTCAGTTCCCTCCCCCGCCATTACAACCGTTTCAGCTGGTTTGTGAGTTACCCCATCAACAACTATAACGTCACCTTCTATATGGGCCGGTACACATCGTTCGATGACATATTCGTTGAACCTGACGGTGACACACTTATGCTTAACTACAATGTGCTCCCCGAGAACCTGGAAAAGGCGCAGCGTCATTTTGCGCAGGTCAGCGCCGTTCTCGGTTTTTACGGTAAGGCCTTCGGTGATTATCCTTTTACAAGAGACGGGTTTGGCCTTGTCGAATCTTCCTATGCCGGCATGGAACACCAGTCAGCCATTGCTTACGGCAATGGTTATGACCGCCAGCGGAGCAGTTACCGAAACCGCATATTTGATTATATTATCGTGCATGAGGCGGCCCATGAATGGTGGGGTAATTCGGTCACCGCATGCGACATGGCCGATATCTGGATACATGAAGGCTTTGCCACTTTTGCCGAATATTTGTTCCTTGAAGACAGGCTTGGGAAAGATGAATACCTGTTTGAACTTAACGAGAACTCACGTTATATTTTCAACATCTGGCCGATGGTGCAGAACAGAGACGTGAACGAAGACACATTTGCCGGCAACGATGTCTACAACAAGGGGGCCATGATGCTTCACTGCCTGCGGTGCGAGGTGAATGATGACTCTCTTTTTTTCAGGATGATTAAGGATTTCTCTCTTGCCTACAGGAACAAAACAGTCTGCAGCCAGGATTTTATCGGGTTTGTCAGCAAGGCAACCGGCAGGAATTTCGATGCCTTTTTCAGCCAGTTCCTGTACGACACCGACATTCCCCTGCTGTTGTATTCATACCGCAACGAAGGATGGGGAATCACAATCAGGTACAGGTGGTCAGGCGTGGACGACGGCTTCAGCATGCCCTTCGGCATCCGTAATGACCGGGGCGAATCTTTCCGGCTTGAGGCAACGACAGAATGGAAAGAGTACAGGCTGGAGGGCGCTGAATGGTTCAATTTTTACAACCAGTGGAACGGCTACGAAGGCTGTGCTGACAACTCATTCACCTATTACCGCACCCGGTGCGAAAATCTTTGACATAAAAAAAAGGACATGTTATGTATGTCCTTTAAACAGTTATGATAAACAACGTCATTTTCTGCCTATCTCATCCGAAACAGTCAGCCTTTTCCTGCCCTTTGCCCTCCGGCTGGCAAGCACTTTCCTTCCGTTTGCAGTTGACATGCGCTCCCTGAAGCCATGCTTGTTCCTCCTTTTTTCATTGGAAGGCTGATAGGTTCTCTTCATGATTGAAAAAATTAATCCTTTAATCAGGTCTGCAAAAGTAAGTATTTTTTAATTTCCGCAAAACATTTTTTCAATCTGCATTTTTCCATGCCCTAAGCATTTCCCTTTTGGCACCGGTTCCCTGAAGCCTCTCGACCCTGAAACCGGCTTCCCTCAGCATTCTTTTGACAGTTCCCTTCACGCTGTATGTCGTCAGGATTCCTCCGGGCCTGAGACAGTTATGCAGCATAAAGAACACCGGCATCGACCAGATCTCCGGTTGCCTGCCGGGTGAAAAGGCATCAAAATAGATCAGGTCAGCCTGAAAGGAAGGCTCATATGCGGTGATATCCCCCTTGATCTTATGCAGCGTGAAGCGGGGTGCAAGAGTAACATACATATCCCAGGGGACTCTATGCAGGGCCCTGAAAAAGTCCCCTGCCTTTTCACGCGGATTTACATAGGCAGGGTAGTTCAACCTGCGGGACAACATGCGGGGAACCGGATATTTTTCAATGGCATGATAGATCACCTCCGGCTTGCCTGCCTCCGCTGCCGCCCAGGTAAGCAACGCATTAAGTCCCGTTCCCATCCCCACCTCGAACACCTCCACACTGTCGCGATGCCTTATCTCATTGAATCCTGCCCCGATGTAAACGTGCCCGGATTCCCTCAACGCCCCGGAGAGGGAATGATAATGCTCACCCGTCCGGGGTGAAAAGAGGGTGTGCGAACCATCCGCGGTGGTAACAATTTCCATTGCCATACGAAATGCAACACGAATGTAATGAATTACGTTTGTATGACATGAAAGCAGTCTTGTCAGATTAATATTTTAACTTTACCAAAGCCCATTCCAGGGAGTAATGCCATGAAAGTATCATCCATATTCCTGAGCCTGGCATGTCTTGCCATGCCATCCGGCCTTTTCGGACAGCAAAAGGATAAGGCCTCCATGGACTTTGCACAGGTTGAGTACGGCTTCGGCACCATCAGGGAATCCGACGGAGTGGTTTCTCATGATTTCTCATTTACGAACAAAGGCAGCCTTCCTGTCATCATCAGCAGGGTAATCTCTTCCTGCGGTTGCACCACGCCCGAGTGGCCACGTGAACCAATACTTCCAGGCAAAACCGGAACAATCAGGGTGAGCTTTGATCCGAAAGACAGACCGGGGTCTTTTGTCAAATCCATCCTGGTATACAGCAACGCCGACCCTGAACCGGCGGCACTGGTCATCAGGGGTGTTGTCATTCCGGTGGACAAGGTGAATGAAGTTTACAGGTATTCACTTGGCAACCTGAGACTTGAAAATATATATGCCGCTGTGGGGGACCTGTACAAGGGTGCGGCAGGTTCAGCCACCATAGCGGTATATAACCCTTCAGCTGACTCCAGCCTGAGTATCGCCTTCGAAAAGCCTCCGGCACACATAAAAATAAAAGCCGATCCTGAAATCCTTGCTCCGCATCAGGAAGGGAACCTTTACATCAGCTATGACACGGAGGCGACCGATGCCTGGGATTATACCACAGACAGGATTATCCTGCTGATCA
>JAXDCR010000258.1:0-7063 GCA_034677845.1 Bacteroidales bacterium
TTATAAATACCATATAACATGACTTTCGACGGCAAATGCCTGCTGATAACAGGCGGCACAGGCTCCTTCGGCAACGCGGTGCTGAGGAGGTTCCTGGATACGGATATCCGGGAGATACGCATTTTCAGCCGCGACGAGAAGAAACAGGACGATATGCGCCAGTTCTATCAGAACGACAAGATTAAATACTTCATCGGCGACGTGCGCGACCGGCAAAGCATCAACATGGCCATGAAGGGAGTGGACTACGTGTTCCACGCCGCAGCCCTCAAGCAGGTGCCTTCCTGCGAGTTCTTCCCGGCGGAGGCGGTGCGCACCAACGTGCTGGGATGCGAAAACGTGCTCGACTCGGCCCTGCAATGCAACGTGAAACGCGCCATCGTTCTCAGCACCGACAAGGCCGTGTACCCCATCAACGCCATGGGCATGTCAAAGGCCCTGAGCGAAAAGGTGATGGTGGCAAAATCACGGTCACTCAACGGCTCCGGCATCGTCTTCTGCGGAACCCGCTACGGCAACGTGATGGGCTCAAGGGGTTCGGTCATACCCCTGTTCGTCAACCAGATCAAAACGGGGCAGCCGATCACGGTGACCGACCCAAACATGACGCGCTTCATGATGACACTGGAGGATGCGGTGGAGCTGGTGCTGTTCGCCTTCGGGCACGGCACCAACGGCGACATATTCGTGCAGAAATCCCCGGCATCGACGATAGCGGACCTGGCACAGGCACTCAAAGAGCTGTATAAAACCGACGTTCCCGTCAGGGTGATCGGCACGCGCCACGGGGAAAAGCTGTACGAAACGCTGGTGAACCGCGAGGAGATGGTCAAATCTGTCGACGAGGGCAACTACTACCGGATTCCGGCAGACACAAGGGACCTGAATTACAACAAGTACTTCATCGAAGGGGAAGCAAAGGTGAACCTGGCCGGGGAATACAATTCGCACAACACGCAGCGGCTGAATGTGGAGGAGACCAAACAGCTCCTGCTGCGCCTGCCGTTCGTGCGCGCCGACGTGCTGCGCGAAAAACAGCAACCGGTATATGCACCCTGAGGATGGACGCTGCATGATCAAGGTGAACCGCTAACGGACAGGATGATGAAAAAGATCGGGATAACAGGCCAGGCGGGCTTCATCGGCACCCACCTGTTCAACGCCTTCAGCCTGCTTAAGGATGAGTTCAGCATGGTGCCGTTTCTGGACAGCCACTTCGACAACCCGGCACTGCTGGAGGATTTCGTGCGGCAGTGCGACGCGATCATACACCTGGCGGCACTCAACCGGCACCACGACCCGCAAACCATCTACGACACCAACCTGCTGCTGGTAAGGAAGCTGCTGGCAGCCCTTGACGACACGGGCAGCCGGCCCCACCTCCTTTTCTCATCCTCGACACAGGAGGAACGCGACAACGCCTTCGGCCGGTCAAAACGCGAGGGCAGGGAGATGCTGGCGGCATGGTGCAAAGGGAAAGGATGCCCGTTCACGGGACTCGTCATCCCGAATGTGTACGGACCCTTCGGCAACCCCTACTACAACTCGGTGGTGGCCACCTTCAGCCATCAGCTCGCCCATGGCGAACAGACACGCATCGATATTGACGCGCAGCTTAAACTCATATACATCGGCGAACTGGCACAGGTGTTCATCGGCGCGGTAAGGGAGGCATCGTTCCGGCCGGAGGTGAGGGTTCAGCATACGGCCGAAAGAAAAGTGAGCGACATACTGGGGCAGCTGACGGCATTCCATGAGGAATATGCCCGCAAAGGCATGATCCCGGCACTGGCAGACAGCTTCTCGGTCAACCTGTTCAACACCTTCAGGAGCTATATGGACATCGCCTCGCACTTTCCCGTCGCCCTGAAACAGCACACCGACGACAGGGGCAGCTTCACGGAGACAATAAGGACAGGAACGGGGGGACAGTTCTCCTTTTCAACGACAAAACCGGGCATCACCCGCGGCAACCACTTCCACACCCGCAAGATCGAACGCTTTGCCGTCATCAGGGGCAGGGCCGAAATATGCCTCAGGCGGATCGGCACCAATGAGGTGCTGCAGTTCAAGCTCGACGGTGACAGGCCTTCGTATGTGGACATGCCCGTATGGTACACCCACTACATCACCAACACGGGACATGACGACCTGTACACCCTTTTCTGGATCAACGAGGCCTATGACCCGGCGGACCCTGACACCTTTTTCGAAAAGGTGTGAACGGATGTTTTCAAAATACATGGTTGATAAATATTTTATCCGGATGGCTTCCGGAACGTGCAAATCTCCATACCTTTATTTTTTGAACACCTGCCCTGCCCGGGGAAGCGGCCATCGCTGACTCCTGAAAAGGATGCGCCGGCCATGCGGACTGAAGCCGCTGCACGGGTCACCGCCGGAGCCGGTTCTCAGCGCCGGGCAGGAATTTGTGAACCTCTTAACCTTTGATGCCATGCAACCCAAAGCCAAGCTTAAAGTCATGACGATCGTGGGCACGCGCCCGGAGATCATACGCCTGTCACGCGTCATAACCCTGCTCGACGAGCACCTGCACCATATCCTGGTGCATACGGGACAGAATTACGATTATGAACTGAGCGAGATATTCTTCAAAGACCTGGAGATACGCAAGCCTGACCACTTCCTTGAAAGCGGCGGCGAGACCATGGGCGCCACGGTGGGCAACATCATGAGCCGATCAGAGACCGTGATGAAACAGGAAAAACCCGATGCGGTGCTGGTGCTGGGCGACACCAACTCGTGCCTGTCGGCCTACATCGCCAAGCGGCTTCACATACCGGTTTTCCACATGGAGGCCGGCAACCGCAGTTTTGATTTCAACGTGCCGGAGGAGGTGAACCGGAGAATCATTGACCACATAGCGGATTTCAACCTGGTGTACACCGAACATGCCAGGAGGCATCTGGTTTCGGAGGGTCTGCCGCACAGACGCATATACCTGACAGGGTCGCCCATGAAAGAGGTCATCGACCACTACCTGCCCCGCATCGACAGGTCAAAGATCCTGAAGGAGCTTAAGATAATGCCCCGCAAGTATTTCCTCGTCAGCGTGCACCGGGAGGAAAATGTCGACAACACGCGCAACCTGGAAAAGATAATATCGGTGCTGGAGCTGCTGCAGCACGAATACCGCCTGCCCGTCATCGTGTCAACGCACCCGCGCACCCGCAAGCGCCTGGAAGCGCTGAAACGGAAGCTCAACACCGACATCCGCTTCCTCAAGCCTTTCGGCTACACCGACTACGTTCACCTGCAGCGCAACGCCACCTGCACCATATCCGACAGCGGCACCATCAGCGAGGAGTCGGCCATCCTCTCGTTCCCGGCCATCTCCATCCGCCAGTCGATGGAACGCCCCGAGGCACAGGATGCGGGGACAATAATCCTGACGGGTTTCGAGGCCGACACGGTGCTGGACTCCGTGAGGCTCACGGTGCACGAGCATGCGAACGGCAAATACACGATGATACCGGCCGACTACCAGATCACCAACACCTCGTGGAGGGTGCTCAAACTGATCATGGGCAACGCGGGACTGTCAAACCGCTGGCACGGCATTAACTAACCGGCAGGCTGGCGGTGACAGATGGCGGTGAAGGGACAGTAGCGGCACGTGTTGAGATTCGGTGTCTGCACAAAATCCTCCCTGTCATCAAAAAGGCGACGGAGGCTGCTGTCCAGGGCCGACGCAAACTCCCCCTCCACCTGCCCGAAGCTGCCAAGCTCCCTGCCCGACAGGCGAATGAGGGGTGAGTATTCCTCCCTGTGGCTTTCGCGCACATACAGCAACGCCGGCACGACAGGAACACCGGGGTGGTTCAGCCCGTACACCATGGCATACAGGAGCACCTGGAAGACCTCGCCGTTGCGGTCGCCGCTTTCCCCGTCAAACAGGGAGGCAACGGAAGGAAACCTGCCTGAAAAGCTGCCTGTCTTGTAATCCACGATCCACAATGCATTGCCGTGTCTGTCGATGCGGTCGGCAATGCCGCCCAGACGGATCGTCGTCCTGTCCCCTTCCACGGTGAATGGCAGATCCGCCCGGATGCCCTCCTCGAGAGCCTCCAGGAGAAAGGGCGCTGACGAGACATCGGTGCGGATGACCTGCATCACGTAGCGGAACAGGATGCGGCGGATGACGAGGTTGAAGGCAAGGGGACTCAGATGCTCGTCGCTGAAGGCCTTCAGTATGGCCTGCTCAACCTTTTCCCTGTCTTTCATGAGCGATGCAAGAACGGCGCCGTCGAGATTCCTGTTAAGCAGGGGACCATACAGCGTGGCCATGGTGCGGTGCAGCAGCCGGCCGAAACGCTGCGCGTCAACCTCCCCGGTGATGGTTTCCTGCTCCTTGAGTCCCTCCACCCGCCGCAGGTAAAACCGGAGGCCGCAGTCAAGGAAATCGTTCAGCGCGCTGGGGGTGAGGGTCACGGCGTCACTGCCGGTGTACCTGAACAGGCTTTTCATGACGCCGGCGGTCTTGCTGACCCGGATGGGCCCCAAGGGCAGGCGCGAGATCGTGAAGCGGGGCACAAGCTCAAGGGGCTGCACCGGCAGCTCGTAGTAAAGCTGGTGCAGAAGCCGGCTGCGCTCACCGGTCTGCATGGCCGACGCCGTGCTGTTGTAAACCAGCACCACCTTCGAGGCACGCTGGATGAGCCTGTAAAACGTGTAGGAGATGACCGCATCGTGATGCTCGGCGGTGGGCATGCCGAAACCGTAACGGAGGCTCCGGGGGATGAATGAACTGCCTGCTTCGGAGCCGGGTATCACCGACTCGTTCATGGAAAGCATGATGACATTGTCAAAGTCAAGACACCGGGTCTCCAGCAGCCCCATCACCTGAAGCCCCGCCAGAGGCTCGCCGCTGAAAGGGATGCGCATGGTGCGCATCATGCGCCTCACAAGCCTGAACAAGGTGTCGGGGGAGATCCTGACAGAAGCGGTGTCGATGAGGTCGTTCAGCCGGGTGAGGAACAGCAGCACCCGGTAAAGGATCTCAAGCTGCAGGCTGCCGGCAGGGTGAGCGGATCCGCCCCTGACCGCATCACGGACCAGCCAGTCAACGATATCCAGCAAATACCTGCCCGCATGGAATGCGCTTGCATCAGCTGCGTGGGGGGACGGCACGCCGTAAATCAGCGAAACCAGCTCATGGCCCTCGGGCAGGTCATCTTTCGCAACCCAGCAGATGTTGCCTTTGACAAGCCTGGCACGGATATCCGCGAGACTGTCACTGAAATGGGACGCAATGAGCGGGTTGCTCATGACCGCCCGCAGGTCTGCCTCCCTGAACCGCACCACGCCCCCCTCATCAGCCCTGCGGTTCCTGACCAGCTGGTGCAGCGAGCCGGCAAGACTGTAAACGGCCGATGATGCCACCGGGTAACCCATCGTGACGTTCAGCGGCGCCTCTTCCTCTGACAGCGCGCTCAGCACCGGCATCAGCAGCGACTCATCCGCCAGCACCACCGCCGTGCGGCCGGCATAAGCGCCGTCACCTTTTCCCAGCCAGGAAAACACCGTCGGAAGCAGGTTCGCCTGTCCCGTTTCCGACGCCACGGCGACGAAACGGATGTCCTTGGGCTCCTTAAGGCTGTCATGGCTGACATCCGCCGCCGGCGGCAACAGCTTCAGGTTGCGGCGGATGAAATGCCCCGCTTCATGTTCGCCGTCGCCCACGTACCAGTCATCGTAGTCGTAATAAAACTCCGCCACACCCTCTTTCTTCATCCACAGCAGCAGGGTCTCCTCGGAGGGACTCAGCGCATTGAGTCCCGCGAACAGGTACTTGCGGTAACGCAGCATCCCTTCCGTGCGGCCCTCCCTGACCCTGTCGGCCACGGCACGGTAAGCCATGCCCTCGTATGCGATGCCTTTGGCATGCAGCGACTCGCGGAAGGCCGCGTACACCTCCGGCAGCGCCTTCCACAGCGACAGGAATGCCTCCTGCCCCGCACCGGTGCGCTCCGGATCGAAAGTGGACCAGAAACGCCGGATGGCCTGCACCTGCTCGGGCGACAGGAAGCCGAACCTGCCGTCAAGGTCCTTCATCTGCGACAGGTTGGTGAACAGCTGCCGGGCATCCACCAGGTACTTGTCAACCTCGTCGAAATCCGCCAGTATGACCTCGCTGTAAGGATAGAAGCGGTCAAAGCTTTCATGGCTACCGGTGATGCCTGTGTACACCGTGTACAGCCCGAAGACCAGACTGAGGCGGTCGGCATACAGGTACGGCGAAAACTCCTCCATCAGCTCGCCGATGCTGTAGTACCGCGGAGCCCAGAGAGGACCGGCGGCCATCTCTCCCAGGTGACGGTTCAGGTAAAGCCTCGCCCGTTTGCCGGGAAACACCACGCATATATCGCCCGGCTGAAGATGAGGCTCGCGCATCAGCCTTTCGGCCAGCTGCCGCAGAAAAGGAATGGCTGGCATGACAGTTTTAATTAATTATTGCTTCTTTATCTGGGCCGCGGCACCTCATGATGGCCTTTCGGCATGGTTGCCGCCATAATGATTTGCACTTTCCGGCCTCTGTTTCCAAAAATAGGCAAAAGACGGCAATGTTGGCACAAATTGTGTCAGAGCGAAACCCTGAGGCCTTTTTTACGTATACGGACACAGAAAACCCATTCAATCAGGCAATATTCGGCTAACTACACCATAATTGGGATTCAGGGTATGGCCTGGATATGGCGTTATGCACAACATCTGGGGTTATAAGGACCAGCTGATCACTGGTCCTTTTACTTTGACACTTTCTGCCCGCTTTCCTGCGGAGTGCCCCGCCTTCTTCCAAAACTTTCAACCGGCATACTGCCTCTTGAAAAAATTTATATATTTGCAGTCCCGTTACCCCATCGCTCGCCTGGATGGCGGAATTGGTAGACGCGCTAGTTTCAGGGACTAGTGTTCGCAAGGACGTGCAGGTTCGAGTCCTGTTCCAGGCACAATGCCCAGATGGTGGAATTGGTAGACACACCAGCTTGAGGGGCTGGCGCCTGTTACAGGGCGTGCAAGTTCGAGTCTTGTTCTGGGCACA
>JAXDCR010000259.1:0-2585 GCA_034677845.1 Bacteroidales bacterium
TAATCTGAAAAAGATCACTGCTGCTGCTTTCCCGAAACGGATGCTGCACACCTTCCTGCTGACAGTAATTGCCTATGCGTTGTACGCCTTTGTGACAATTAAATACAGTCCCAAGCCGGATTGGATCTCAGGTCTGTTATTCCTGCAGTTCTTTATAATATTTATTTTCAGTATATTGATCGGTCATGTTTCCTTGCTGTACATTGAACAAAGAAAGAAAGAACAGGAAATTGAACAGTTAAAAGTGGAGAATCTGCAAAGCCGGTATGATGCCCTGACCAACCAGATCCATCCTCATTTTTTCTTTAATTCACTGAATGGCCTTACTTCACTGATCCGGAAAAAAAATGAGGAAAAAACGCTGGATTACGTGGACAAAATGTCTGATGTCTTTCGCTATATACTGCAAAGTGAGAAAAAGGGCCTGGTAACCCTGGAGGAAGAGCTTGAATTTATTCAGGCATTGCGCTATATGATGGAGGTGCGTTTTGCCAACAAGCTTGAATTCATCATAAACGTAAATAAAAGCGTTCAGAATTATAAAATCCCGGTTCTTTCGCTGCTTCCGCTGATTGACAACGTAGTGGTGCACAATACCATTGACAGTGACCATAAGATGAAGGTAACCATAAGTGTGAACGATCGGCAGGAATTGAAAGTCTGCTGTCCGGTCGCGCCGAAACTGATTCCTCCTGATACCAATGGAACGGGACTCAGGAATCTTGATAACCGGTTTGCATTACTGGTCAATAAGCATATAAGGGTCGAAAATGTCAATGCGGTATTTTGTGTGTATCTGCCTCTAAAGAAAGATTGACATGAACGTACTGATCGTTGAGGACGAAACCGCGGCTTATGACAATATCGTGGCCATCCTGAATGAAATAGATCCTTACATTCAGATTGCCGGCAATACGGAAAGCATCAGCCAGACCGTAAGATGGCTGCAGACTCATCAAAAGCCCGACCTGATATTGATGGACATACATTTGTCAGATGGTTCAGCGTTTTCTGTGTTTAACAGGGTTGAACTTGACACTCCGGTCATTTTCACCACAGCCTATGATGAATACGCCATTGATGCTTTCAGGGTGAACAGTATCGATTACCTCCTCAAACCCGTTAAAAAAGAAGATTTACACCGCGCCCTGGACAAGTTCAGAAAATGGAACCGGCAGGATGTTTTAAGATATCTGACACAGATAGCGCAGCTTAACCAGGCATACAGGTACAAGGATAAGCTGCTTATCCCGGTAAAGGATAAACTGTTACCCGTCAACACAGATGATATTTCCTTCATTTATTCCACCGAAAAGAACACTCGCATATTTCTGAAAGATGGCAGCCAGTACCCCTATTCCAAATCCCTGGAACAGATGGAATCTTTGTTGAACCCGGCTGATTTCATACGCGCCAACAAACAATTCATCATTGCACGGAACAGTGTCAGGAACATTACCATCTGGTTTGACAGCCGCTTGATGATCACGCCTGATGTCGAACCTCCTGAACGAATTTACGTAAGCAAGAACAAGGCAGCTGAATTCAAGGCCTGGATGGCACGGGATAATTAAAAGGCTATCCCCTTCTGATTAAGGCATCAGATTGGATCAGATCCGTTTGAAGCAGGAAGTATAATCAGCTGATTTTTAAAAGCCGGCCTTATTCGTCGCAAAGCGTTTCAATATCTGCTTCGGCCTGATCTATGGCATCCTGCAGTTCAGCTTTCTGTTGCGGCGTATAGGAAGTACATTTGAGAAAGGGTTTCAGGGCATCCAGATAGTCCTGGTAGGCATCCTTATATGCCACGCATGTTTCATGATTAGGATTGGACGCATAGGCATTTGCCGCAGCGCTTACGGCATTCAGTTCATCCACCACCTCCGTTGCCCATACCTGTGAACATATCGCAGGATCGACTGCATCTTTCTTGCATGAATTCATGCCAATCACCAGAACGAATAATAAAAGAACTAAAAACTGTTTCATAGGTATTTAATTTTTAATTAGTTATTTAAAATGACCCAATACTTGTTCTGCAATCCAGGTCTTATTGCATAACCGTTATAACGGTTCTTTTTAAATAATGTTATATTGAACATGACAGTCCGTTGCCATATTCATCAGCTGACATAAAATAGTACCCGGGTTTATTGCCTTTATAATCCTGCAATGATTTTACGACCAGATACCGTCCGGGCATATTATGGCTAAACCAGGAAGGTTAATCAATTGATCTTCGTTTCCGCACTATCCTTTACCCGTCAACCTAAAAACCTCCTCAGTGCTTCCGTAAAAAAAATCAGGGGGTACATTTTCTCATCATACCATAGCAGGGCAAAATACAGGCCAATGGGCGCCGATGAACGATCTTCATTTTTCAGGAGCCATTCTATCCCTTTTGCACAGGCTTCATCATGGTAACCAGCCAGGGCTCCGACCGCCAGGGAGGTTTCTTCTATAGTTCCCCGGACAGCCTTTTTGCCACCCCAGCTGCCATCATCGTTTTGCTGCTTCAGCAAATAGCCCCGGGCTTTTTCCGCCATTTCAGTCATAAGCTGCAATCGGCGGGGCCCGGCACATTG
>JAXDCR010000260.1:0-22170 GCA_034677845.1 Bacteroidales bacterium
TTTGCCACATCGTAATAAACACGGGCATTTAAACCCCTTACCAGCCTGGAGATAAGTTCCAGGTGCATCCCTTTAGAATTGTCCTGCAAAAAATGTCCAAGAGAATAAAAATTTGATTCAAAAGCCGTATTAGGCATTGTATGCTTATAAACAAGAGGATAGGTCTGAACATACTCAAACCGAAATTCAGTATTTGGAATCAAGTCAGAGACTTCCATGCCTGCTTTGAGGCTGTAATAATCAAAGTGACCGTTTTTTTTCAACCTGCCCATGGAAAGATCATCAAAAAACATTGTAGCAAAGAGGTGAAGACATCGGATCTGACGGGAGCTTATGTCAAGGAACAGTTGCGAATTCTGGCCTCCGTCATTGCTTAATCTGGTATTCTCAGTATGATCAATTGATTTATAGAAAAATATCGGTATCAGGTATGTGGGATTAACACCCCGGTCTCCATATATTATTGAATTCCCTATCGAAATATTAAGGTGTTTAAGGGGCGTCACCGTGAACATATTTGCTGCAATGAATTTCCTCCTGTATATTGTTCTGTAGCCATCCCCATAACTATTTGAATATTCATAACTGCGGGCGCTGTCAATTAATCCTGATGCCAGCCAGCCATGAATATAATTGAATTCCAGCCATTTTACAGGCCTAATGTTCAATTTAATATGTGTGAATGAGGGTGCCTTACCTGAAATTATATTCGGATAATAGGAATAATTCCCCCACTCCATCCGGTCCTTGACCAAACCAATTACCCCCCAATTCCACGCCCATGTAATGCCTCCCCTCATTTCACTGAAATCATTTCCGGTTTTATACCGGGCCGCCGGTCTTGTCGTTAAAAAATCGCCTGACACAAGTTTGACTTTCTCATGATTGTCGACCAGGGCTCCGTAGGCACCTACCTGTTTCCCTATGTAGCTGAAAGCCTCAATCCCGTTCCACCTGTGAAAATTTGATCCGTTTTCATTGTTCCAGTATTGAATCCCCAGGATCGGATTCAATGAGATGGTAAACAGAGAATCTTTGTAATAGAACAGATCTATGCGTTTTTTGAAGTTTTTATCAGCTTTAAGCTCCTTATTGAAATCTCTCAGGTAAAAATTCAATTCATTAATCTGCCTGTCGTTCAATGCTTCCTGGTGTTGTGTAACTTCATCCAGTTTTCGTGCGACAAATGAACGTGAGTAGGGCTTTACAACAGAATTTAGTTCAATGACCTTTAGATTGGCCATTTCATTAAGAAATCCGTAAATGTCTTTATTATTGACATGCAGATATATCTCTTGCGAAAACAGCGTCGAAAAGCTTAAGGAAATGATCAGCAGAAAAAAAGACTTTTTCATTTAATGGTTTTAAACAAATTTAGGTATTATTCTATACCAAGTTAAAAGGGTTAAGAATTTGAGCCTGCAGTTTTCTATACGAAAAAAAATGTATGTATTCCATCTTTTATCGTTACAAAGTCAATAATTATTCTTTTCTTCTAATTTTCATTCATAATTATTTTTACATCTATATGCATATTATTTAAATTTATTATTATATTTATGTAACCGTTAGATGTCATACATAGAAGCGGATGCCGAAAAGCTTTAACAGAGTAGGCGTTATGTAAATATGTCATTTTATGATAAAGTTAAGTCTGGAAGAAATGGAACTGATTGAGGGTGGCGGCATGACTGCGGTTCACTGGGGTTGTGCCCTGCAGGGACTGGCTGCCGGTATTGCGGCAGGAATGAATCCTTTTGTCGGGGGATTTGTGACAGCAGCATGCCTGTTGCTTCACTGATCCGCTTTTAATGACTGCCTGAGTATTCTGAGTATAAGAGTTTCGGAATTGGTTCGTTTTCCTGATCTTATATTTATTTTCATGCCATCGGGTTTTCAGGCAGTCATATTATCTTCCTAAGGATATTGGATTTGAATGCCCCATGTTGCTGCCATTAATTGCCGCTAACCGCATCCGTGAACTGGTAAGAAACAGCAGGTTTGATGCGAACCTGTTTTTAAGGATCATGCTGCTCCTTTCATTGATTTATTTTTTAATGCTGGCATGGTACATTGGCAGCAACTTTGAAAATTTTATTAATGAATACAGGCCTGCAGCCGATCCGGTATCAAGATTCAACTATTTTCTTATTTTCCTGCTGCTGGGTGATTTTACGATCAGGTTGCTCAGGCGCGGACATCCCTTCCGGCATACGAAATGCTTTCTTCACCTGCCCATAAGAAAAGGATCGCTTATACTGCACGAACTGGCAATCAGAGTGTTCTGCATCAACAATATCTTTTTTATTCTGATAGCCGTTTCATTTGCCTTTCAATCTCTGTTACCGGTGGCTGGCATGTCGCATGCATTATTGTTTTTGACAGCAATGTTCCTGTTATTGATGTTTTCCGGTTTCCTTGCCTTGCTGACCAAAAACCTGACGGGTAATTCTGTGCTTTTTTGGCTGATACCTGCCGGATGTGTCATTCTGATGCTCTTGCTCAGACCTGTGTTCAAACTGTATCCGTCCTCGGCCTTTATGAAACTGTTGAATCCGTCAGACGCAAATTTTGGCTGGATCATAGGAACCTTGGCCGTTGCCGATCTGCTGCTTCTGTTTCTGAATCGTTCTGCAATGAAACAACTGGTGTACCGCATGTACGAGAGCCCAGGCAGATCGTTGCCATTCTTTTCCGGGAGATCAGAAAAATATCTTCCGCAGATACATGAAGAACCTTACGATATGATCGAAATGAGGCTCGTTTTAAGGAACAGAAGACTGAGGCAGATCCTTCTGCTGCCATTACTAATTGTACTGCTGTCTGCCTATCTGTTTATCAAGGAAGAAATCTCAAATGTTTACATATTGTTGTCTTGGCTCATGGCATCCTGCGGAATCCTTGGTTATAGCCTGAATCAATATATGTTTTCCTGGGAGGGGGGCTTTTTTGACTTTCTTTCCTGCACAGCCTTCAGGATGGAACGGTACCTTCGTTCTAAGCACAGGATCTTCGTGCTGACAAACCTGATCATACTGATGCTGCTTCTGCCGGTCACCCTGACAGCCCACATCGATATGCATATTCTGCTGACGGCATTCCTGTTTAATTGCGGGATAGGCTATTTTATCACCTGTTTCACGGCAACATGGAACGACCGCAAAATGGACCTTGATATCGGCATGCTGTTCAACCTGCAGGGAAGCAGCGGATTCAACGGTATTGCCATTTTTTTCGTGATCATTATGCCTTTGCTGCTGATGTTTGTATTGAATGCTTTTCTAAGTCAGGGGGCCAGCCTCCTGTTTCTTGATATGTTAAGCATCCTTTCCTTTCTTAACCATCGAAAATGGTACACCCTGATCCTGAAACAACTTAAAAAACGAAAATACATTAACCTGGAAGGATTCAGAAGATGATACGCATTACTGACCTGATCAAAACATTCGGACCGACTACGGCGGTCAGCATCGGTGAACTGACAATCAGGGCCGGCGAAATTACCGGCATTGCCGGTAACAACGGGGCCGGAAAGACAACGCTGCTGAGGCTTATGCTTGACCTGCTCAAGCCAGACACGGGGATGGTCTGTTCAAAAGACAGAAATGTCTACCAGTCTGAACACTGGAAGTCTTACACGGGTGCATATATAGACGAGCATTTCCTCATTGGGTTTCTGAAACCTTTGGAGTACTTTGAACTGATTGCCAGCTTATACGGGATAAACGCCACTGCCCTGCAGCAAATGCTGGATTCTCTGTCAGACTTTCTGGGTTCCGCCATGGAAGACCGGCAGAAACTCATACGCCAGCTTTCTTCGGGCAACAGGCACAAGCTCGGGATAGCCGGAGCTCTGATCCCCGAACCCGAAATACTGATCCTGGATGAGCCGTTCAACTTTCTCGATCCCGGAGCACAGTCGAAGCTTAAAGACATACTGAAAAATCTCTGCGTCAGGAAAGGCACCTGCATCATCCTGTCAAGCCACAACCTGTACCATATTGCCGGATTATGCAACCGGATTCTGCTGATGGAAAAAGGGAAGATAATCGAAGATATGGCCAATTCCAAACCATCTCTCAGACTGCTGGAATCTTATTTTGAGCTGCAAGGCAGCAACTGAACGTAAAATGGAAAGATTATTCACAATTTGTTTTGGTAAATTGCTGGAAGCCAACAGGATTCTCTTTTTCTGCTTTCTCCTGCTGATCAGCCTTTTGGTATTCCTGGTGAACAACCGTTTTGTGCTGACAAGGGAACTGTATTACAACACCTATATCGAAAGTCTGAGCGCCGAGCGGATTGATCAGCTTTTCGAAGAAGGGAAAAAATGGAATTTCCTGACTGTACTGTTAATCCCCCTCTGGTTGATCATAAAGATCTCATTCCCTGCAATTTGTTTGTTTGTGGGACTGACCCTGAAAGGAATGGCAGGTTCCTTCGGGCAGCTGTTCAATATCGCACTGAAGGCCGAACTGATATTTACGCTGGCCAATATGACAAGATGCGCTGTACTGACTCTCTCTTCCGGCATGGATTCCATGACCGACCTGAACTATTATCCCCTTTCGCTGCTAAGCATCACAGGAAGCAGGGTCGACCCCGTCTGGCTGGCTTATCCCCTTCAGTCATTGAACCTTTTCGAGCTGGTCTACTGGCTTACGCTGGCAGGGGGACTGACAATCAGCCTGCAACAGGGATTTGACCGGATGCTCAGGCTTGTGCTCGGCACCTATGTGACAGGCTTTGCCATGTGGATCCTGCTTGTTGTGCTGTTCACCATGACCCTGACATGAGCGGCTGTTCAGTATAAATTGTTTAAAAGTGCTGGCATAATGATATGAAAACGAGGGCTGTCAGAATTGGAATGACAGGGATGACGATGGTGCTTTATACTCTCCTTTGCCTGCAGATTGTTTCCCGGTGGAAGAAAGACAAATCATCACAGATTTCTCTTGAGACAATGCCTTCTGTTATCGGTCTAACAAAAGATGGTACGCGGTTTTCAACTGAAAGCATTGATGGGGAACCAATACTGGTGATGCTCTTTGATCCGGAATGTGATCATTGCGGCTATGAAACAGGGGCAATCATCAGTAACCTGAACAGGCTTGGCAATGCCTCGGTATTACTGGTTTCTGCGGCTGACTGCGGCAAGGTTGAAAGATTTGCCGGGGAAAGGGGACTGGATACCATTCCTGGAATAACAGTGCTGACCTGCCAGAGGGAGATCTTTGAAAAAACATTTGGCAACCCTCCCCTGCCCTCAACTTTTATTTACGGCGGGGATAAAAAGCTGCAGGCAAGGTTTTCAGGAGAGGTTGGCATCCAGGCTATCCTGAATGCCATGCATGCAGATGCAGCCGGCACAGACCCTAACAGCTGGTAAAGGATTGATTTCTGGATGACTGAAATTGACTGTTTTCCGTCGGGGATTAATCGATCTCATGAACAACAGCCCGGAATGCCTTTACTGATCAAGGTTAATACCGGCGCTGATCACCGTCGTCTGCAGTCTCAAATCCATTGCCGGGAAAAATGGATGACACGGGAAGAAAAATAAAAAAGTCTTTTGTTAAACAGCGCGACCGCTCTGACTGCGGTGTTGCCTGCCTGCTCAGCATCATCCGTTACCATGGCGGTGAGGGATGCATGGAAAACCTCCGCCAGGCAAGCGGTACCACAACCGAAGGAACCACCATGCTGGGCCTGTATACTGCAGCCGGTGAATGGGGACTGGAAGCGGAGGGCCTGAAGGGAGACCCCGAAGCCCTGAAGTCGATTGAAGGCACCAGCATCCTGCATGTTTGTACGGCGGACCGTCTGTTACACTATGTGGTCTGCTATGGCTATGACGGTTATCACTTCATTATCGGCGACCCGGCAGCCGGCGTCAGCAAATGCCCACCGGATAAACTGACAAGGATATGGCACTCAAAATGCCTGCTGCTGCTGAAACCCGGGGTCAGTTTTAAAAAGGCATCACGTACCGCTACCAGGAAAAGCTGGTTATCTCTCCTGCAGAAAAAGGACCATTCCATACTGGGGGTCATAGGGCTGACAGGCCTGGCGGCATCGGTCCTCGGCATGGGACTGACGGTATTCAGCCAGTTGCTTATTGACCGGATACTGCCGGAAGGTGACAAGAAAAAACTCATCACCGGCATCGCCTTTGTCTTCCTGCTGCTGATCGTCAGGGCACTGATTTCCTGTATCCGCAGCCACCTTGCCAACATACAGAACCGGGATTTCAACAACCGCCTCATGGCCGGCTTCTTTGACAAACTGATCCACCTGCCCCGATCCTTTTTCAACAGTCGGAGGACCGGAGAACTGGTGGCCAGGATGGAGGACAGCCAGCGTATTCAGGCTGTCATCGCCCATATTTTCAGTGACCTGGTCAACGAGGGATTTGTGGTGCTGGCATCCCTTTGCCTCATGTTCTGGTATTCCATTCCCGTCGGATTTGTTTCCCTGACCTCCCTCCCCCTTTACTGGCTGCTTGCCTGTGCGACAGACAGACGGATAGAAACGTGCCAGCATGAGGTAATGGCAGCCCACGCCAGAAAGACCGCCAACTATGTCAGCACCATCAGGGGAATAGATGAAATAAAAGTCAACAACAGGGAGTGTCATTTTTCACTTTTGAACCGGCTTATCTACGGGGTTTTCCAGGATAAAATCTTTATGCTGGGAAAACTGGGCATTTCCATACAGCTGATGACGGACCTGATATCCCTGCTCACCACAACAGTCACCCTCACTGTTAGCGCATTCATGGTGCTGCACCGGCAGCTCAGCCTGGGTGAACTGGCAGCCATCATCTCCGTTTCTGCGGGTTTGTATCCCGCGGCAGGCAATATAGCTTTTTCAAACATCCGCCTGAGAGGAGCAGGCGCAGCCTTTGACCGTATGTCTGAATTCGCGGAAATCGCTCCCGAATATGACAACCGGCATTCGGAGGTGAATGACATCGTGCCGCTATTCAGTGACCTTAAGGCCCGTAACCTGTCTTTTTCCTATCCCGGCCGGAAGACCATTATAAGGGACCTGTCACTCGATATCCGTAAAGGTGAAATATCAGTGCTGACAGGGGAAAGCGGTTGCGGAAAAACAACCTTTCTGAACCTGCTTCAGCAGTTTTACCGTCCCTGTAAGGGCAGCCTTCTGGTCAATGCAATACCCCTGGAAGAGATATCCCCCATTCACTGGCGCAGTATGATTGGTGTAGTACCTCAGGAAATAAGTTTTTTCAACGGCAACATCTTATGCAACATATCTCTTTCGAATGTCACCGGAGAATGGGAAAGGGCACAGGCCTTCTGTGGTGAAAACGGATTCGACCCTTTTTTCACCCTGTTTCCTGCAGGATATGAAACCCTGCTGGGCGAGGAAGGCATAAGCCTGTCAGGAGGTCAGAAACAACTGCTGGCCTTTGCCAGGGCCCTATATAAACAACCTCAGTTGTTGCTGCTGGATGAGCCCACCTCATCGATGGATGGCAAAACCGAAAAGTTTGTCATTGAAACTCTCCGCAAAATACGGCACCGCATGGGCATACTTATAATTTCACACCGAAGCAGCATGACCAGCCTCGCGGATGCGCTGTACATTCTGGAGAAAGGAATTACGAAACTGGCCGGCATGCCGGCGGTGCAGGAAAATCCGTAAGACCAGGAGCCTGCAGGTTCATGCAGGATCGGAACCAGTTGATTGAATCCTGCCGTAAAAAGCTGTGTCCTTTATTTTGCAGCAGCCTTTGCCAGTACAATTTATTGCATTATAAAAAACTTTGACAGTGCAACAGATCGCACTGATAAAACCTTTGTCAGAGAAATACATTGCATTGTAAAAACCTTTGTCATGGCGGTATATTGCTATGCAAAAACACAGCTAACCTGTAGTTTTTTGGCGTAATTTTCGACTTACGGTACAGAAACTGCCCTATGAAAATGCATCATACAGATAAAGAGGAACTGATCAGGATGGTTGAAAAGAACAAAAGGATCATTTACAAGGTAAGTTTTATGTATACCAATAACCAAACGGACAGAGAGGACCTGATCCAGGAGATCTACTACCAGATCTGGCGGTCATCAGACGGATACAGGCAGGAAGCCGGATTCGGCACCTGGATGTACAGGGTGGCAATAAACACGGCAATCAACGCATTGAGAAGCAATAAAAAACTACCAATAACGGAGGAACTGGACCGCGAAATCCCTTGCCCGGAACAGGACAGGGAAAGAGATGAGCAAAGGCAGATGCTCTTCAGGGCAATCGATAACCTTAATAAAATTGAGAAGGCCATTATCCTGCTGTGGCTTGAAGAAAAAAGCTATGATGAGATCGCAGTGATAATGGGATTAAGCAAAACCAACATCAGTGTTAAACTGGTCAGGATCAGAAAAAAACTGGAAGAACTATTAAATGAAATGAGATATGGATAACGATAAACTTAAAAATATGTGGAATATAACATCTGAATTCACAGACATGCCGGCCTTTATGCCAGGGAATGTTGACCGGTTCCTCGCAAGCCGGTCCGGTTCAATCTACGGTAAGGTCCGTAAAAACCTTGTCTTTGATCTTTTCGTGAAAGCCATAAGCGCCATGTTCATTATTGCCGACCTGGTGGTCTACCGGACAGATCCGGATGTGTTGAGACTTTGCCTTGCGCTGCTGATTCTTTTGCTGGTAACAGGATGGCTGCAATGGAAGACGTTGATCGATTTTGACCATGTTTCTGATCCCGGTAAAAGTCCCAGGTCGAACCTTGCAGACATGACACTTTTTCTGGAACGGAAATACCCGATACTGATCATTGTCGTCGCCTTCTCACAGATCCTCGTCTTCATACCGGGTGTATTATTATATTTTTACCTGGTTCACGGGCATATAAAACCCATTGAACCCATGTCGACCCTTGTATTTACAATCCTCTGCCTGTTCGGCTTTGTTTTTCAGCTTTTCAATATGCGTGCGCAGTTCAGGGCATACATCAGGCATCTCAAATTGTGCCTGTCAGACCTTAATGAAAATGCACTTATAACGGTTTCACAAAACCTCGAACTGCGTCAAAAGCAGGACATAACAATCAGAATGCTTGTATACTTTGTGCTGATACTGGCTTTCGTTGTGTTAATGGCCGTGCTGAAGTCGATTGTCAGCTGAAAACACGTGGCAAAGACTGGTCCTGCATATAATAACTATTCCCGTTACTGTCTTTCAGCAGGTCAGAATTATCTCCCGCACTTGTCCTCCGGATTATAATTGAAGCTCCTCGCATCAAGATACTAGGAATCTCCGATTTTTTTTGCTTATTTTTTTGTGTTCGCTAACCCCGTAACAAATTATGGGGAATGCGCTCACAGGATTCACGCGCTTATTTAATCATTAATACATTAACTATAAGCTGGTTTCACAACGTATTTGGCACCCCGATAATCATTCCTGCTTATATCAGACATTTGAAATGGTTGTTCCCGTCATATTTTATTACATTTGTTTCAGAGGGAAGATCCAAATGAAAAAACTTGTGGTCCTCACCGGTTCGGGCATCAGCGCGGAAAGCGGACTGAAGACCTTCAGGGAAACGGGTGGCCTGTGGGAGCAGTACGATGTGATGGAGGTGGCAAGCTACGAGGGATGGAAAAAGAACAGTGAACTCGTCCTTCGCTTTTACAACGAGCGGCGCGCACAGCTTGAAAAGGCACAGCCCAATGATGGTCACAGGGGACTGGCAGACCTGCAGCAATATTTTGATGTCCAGGTGATCACACAGAACGTAGATGACCTTCACGAAAGGGCGGGGAGCCAAAAGGTGCTTCACCTGCACGGCCTGCTCACCCAGGTGAGGAGCACCGGCGATCCTTCCCTTGTCTATGACATCGGGTATAAGGCTGTCAACAAAGGGGACTGCTGCGAAAAGGGTTACCAGCTCCGACCCAACATAGTCTGGTTCGGGGAATTGGTGCCTGCCATCGAGGAGGCCACGGCACTGGTGCAGTCGGCCGAAATTTTCGTGGTAGCCGGAACTTCAATGGTGGTCTACCCGGCAGCGGGTCTCATCAACCACGTGAAGGAAAATGTGCCGGTATACCTCATCGATCCGAACGACGTGGCAGTGCCCGCATACCGGAAGATACACTTTATAAAGGAAAAGGCCGGAAAAGGGGTGGGCATGCTGAAGGAATTGCTGCTGAAGGAATATGTATGAATGTAATCCTTAAACCATGGTCCTGAACTACATCTGGATTGGCTTTTTCCTCGCGGGATGCACGGTCGCCCTCATACGCGTGCTGGGATACTGCTTCAGGGATTTTTTCCTCACCCACCTTAACATTGTTTTTGATGCGGCCGACCGCGACATTTTCTCAGCCATCGTCCAAAGCACCTTCGACATGGCAAAAAGCAGCGTTGACATATCCATTTACCTTATCGGCGTGATGACCCTCTGGCTGGGGATCATGAAGATCGGCGAGAAAGGGGGAGCAGTCAACCTGTTATCGCGACTGGTCAACCCTTTCTTCAGCAGGATCTTCCCTGGCATACCAAGGAACCATCCCGCCATGGGCTCCATACTGATGAACTTCAGCGCCAATATGCTGGGACTGGATAACGCGGCAACGCCGTTGGGACTGAAGGCAATGAGCGAGCTGCAGGAGATCAATCCCCAAAAGGACAAAGCCTCTGAGTCACAGATCATGTTCATCGTGCTGAATACTTCGGGACTGACGATAATTCCCATCAGCATCCTGGCTATGCGCGCGGCCAGCGGTGCCCGGGTACCCACCGACGTTTTCATTCCCCTCCTGCTGGCAACCTTTTTCTCGACACTGGCGGGACTGGTATCTGTATCCATCGTACAAAAGATCAGGCTATTCAACAGGGTTGTGCTGTCATACCTGCTGGGCATCACCGCTCTTGTGGCCGGCATTATCCTATACCTCAGCCGCCTCCCCCAGCCTGCCGTCGAGGTGCGAACAGGCTTTGCCGGGAATTTTCTGCTTGTATTCGTCATCATATTTTTCCTGGTACTGGGGGTCAGAAAAAAGATCAATCTGTACGAGGCTTTCATAGAGGGGGCAAAGGAGGGATTCACCGTGGCAGTGAAGATCATACCCTATCTTGTGGCAATGCTCGTGGCCGTAGGTGTGTTCCGGGCATCGGGAACGATGGATTTCCTGATCGGCGGCATCGGCAAATTCTTTGCCTGGCTAGGAGTTGACACCCGCTTCGTGGATGCCCTGCCGGTGGCCTTCATGAAACCACTGAGCGGCAGCGGGGCAAGGGGACTGATGGTGGAGGTTATGAACCACTTCGGGGCCGACTCTTTCGCAGGCCGCCTGGCATGCATATTCCAGGGATCAACGGAAACCACATTCTATACGGTGGCTGTTTACTACGGTGCGGTAAACATACGAAACACCCGCTACACAGTTCCTTTCGGTCTCATCGCTGACCTGGCGGGAGTTCTGGCCGCCATCTTCATTGCCTACCTGTTCTTCGGCAGCACCTAATGATACCTGTCTGATATTACGACTGCCTCAACCTGAAAGAAGTTTTTGCAAAAGCGGGTTTAATAGAAACCGGCACCGCCAAAGAGGAAGTCCGGCAGGTAATTACCGGTATGCAAAGGGCTTTCCCGACAGGTCAGATTCCCTGGATGTCAAGGTTGGTAAGTCCCGCTTCCCTGGCGGCCTCTAACGCATCCAGGTTTTCTCTTTATGTTGAATTCTATTATCCTCTGTGAAGATCTGAGATTAATAGCGTAAACTGGCCCAAACCGGGTAAGGCGAACGAATTGTTGAAGTATGCCGACATTTCCTTGATTATTCTCATTACCAGATGACATAAAATGACTTAACTTTATATCTTTCGATATGTTTTTCCTGACCGCAGGAAAAGGCAAACTCCGGCTATTGCAGATGCAACCATATATACATAAAATAATTTCTTAAGCAATGAAACACCTGGTTTTTCCCTTGAAAATCACTGCACTCTTCCTGTCAATGGTAATCATTACCTCATGCGCCATCAATCCCGTGACAGGGCGAAAACAGATCATGCTCATGTCGGAAGCACAGGAAATTGCCCTTGGCGCCGAATACGATCCGCAGGTTGTTGCGTCATTCGGTTTGTATCCGAATGACCAGATGCAGTCGTTCCTCCAGGCTAAGGTCGATGAGATGGGAAAAATATCACACCGGCCCAACCTGGAATACCATGTCAAGGTGCTGGACTCACCGGTCGTAAATGCATTTGCCGTTCCCGGAGGATACATATACCTGACCCGCGGCATCCTCGCCCAGCTGAACAACGAAGCTGAGCTGATGGGGGTCATCGGGCACGAGATGGGTCACGTGACGGCACGCCATTCGGTGAGCCAGCAGACCAAACAGCAGCTGGGCACCCTGTTGCTTATCGGGGGTATGATAGCTTCCGAAAAAATAGCCCAGTACGCTGAACTGGCCATGCAGGGGATGCAGCTGCTGTTCCTGAAGTTCAGCCGCGACGATGAGCGAGAGGCAGATGCCCTGGGCGTTGAATACTCATCCAAAATCGGTTACGATGCCCATAAAATGGCCGATTTCTTCCAGGTGCTGAACAAGATGAACATGGCTGAATCACAGGGAGGGGTTCCGACCTTTCTTTCGACACATCCGGACCCGGGAGACAGGTATAATTCCGTGAACCTGCAGGCAACGGAATGGCAGACCAGACTGGCAGGTGAAACCTGGCAGGTGAACGCGGAAAACTACCTGGCCATGATCGACGGCATTGTATACGGTGAAGATCCCAAGCAGGGGTATGTGGAAGGCAACACTTTCTACCACCCCGACCTTAAGTTCAAATTTTCGTTCCCCTCGGGTTGGCAACTCGAAAACTCACCCACCCAGGTCAACATTGCCCCTGAGGCCGGGGATGCCCTGACAATCTTCACGCTTGCCTCCCAGTCGTCACTCCAGGCAGCCGCCGACAGCACGCTCGCACAGCTGGGACTGACAGTCAGGGAAAAAGCCAGAAAGACGGTGAACGGCATGCCTGCCATCGTTGCCCTGTCGGAGCAGGTGTCGCAGGATCAGTCAACGGGACAGACACAAAAGCTGGAGATTCTGTCGTATTTTATCGAGTACGACGGCTTATATTATGTTTTTCACGGACTGTCAACCGATACCGGCTTCAGCAAATACCAGAACACTTTTGACGCAACCATGAAATCATTCAGCAAGCTCACCGATGCTTCCAAAATAAATGTAAAGGCCAAAACGATAGCAGTAAAAAAGGTACCCCGCGCCGGTACGGTGGCTGAAGCCTTTACCGCACTGGGCGTTAAAAAGGCTGACATGGAGGACGTTGCCCTGCTGAACAACCTGGAGCTGACAGACAAGGTGCAGGCAGGCAGGCTGGTCAAGGTCATCAGTGAATGACCCCCTGTGAAATTCACATAACAGAACTTTCCTTAATCAGTCATTCAGTCGGTCTGTTCAACGTGCCCTCTTGTTCTCCTTCGGTTAATCCTGGTAAGGAGCCAGGGATGTTCTTCATCGCTTCATGAAGATCCTTTGGAAATACCTTAAGCCCCAGCAGTGGCTGATCCTGTTGTGCCTGTTTCTTGCCGGCATAAGCCAGCTGCTGAACCTGATCGATCCTGTCATCTTCGGCAGGATAATTGACGATTATGCAAATATGGCGTCAGCGCGCAGCGAACCGGAACTGGTTCGCGGGGTGCTTTTCTGGCTGGGACTGGCAATAGGCATTGCGCTCTTAGCCCGCCTGACCCGCTCATTCCAGGAATATTTCACCCGCCTGACAGTGCAGAAGTTCGGCATGCAGATTTTTAACGACGGCCTCAGGCAGACACTCCGGCTGTCGTTCCAGGAGTTCGAGGAGCAGCGCAGCGGTGAGACCCTGTCGGTGCTGCAGAAAGTACGTATGGACACCCAGCAGTTCATAAGCTCTTTCATCAATATCCTGTTTTCTTCAATCATAGGCATCGGTTTTCTCATTTTTTACTCGGTGACAAAAAACTGGCTGCTGATACCGGTCTTTGTCATCGGCATACTGGTGCTGGGATCGCTGACGGGACTGCTGAGCAGGAAGATCCGGACAACCCAGCGGTCAATCAACCGGGAGACGAATATGATGTCGGGCGTCATCACAGAATCACTCCGCAACATCGAGCTTGTCAAGAGTATGGGACTTACATTCTCCGAGATCAGAAGGCTGAAGGAACACACCCTTAAGATTTTCAACCTCGAAATGGTCAAGGTCAGAAAGGTGCGTACCCTGACTTTCCTCCAGGGCACAATCCTAAGCTTGCTCAGACAGTCTATTCTCTTCATCCTGCTGTGGCTCATCTTCAGAAAGGTGCTGACAACGGGTGAGCTGATAGCCATGCAGTTCATATCGACCTCCATCTTCGGACCCCTGCAGGACCTCGGAAGCATCATACTCAGCTACCGCGAGGTGGAAGCTTCTCTTAACAATTTCGACCAGCTTATGCGTAAACCCATTGAAAGAAGACCTGACAGTCCGGCCGAAATCGGCGAACTTGACAGTATCCGATTCCTGGATGTGTCTTTCAGACACAAGGCCGCCACCTTCAACGCCATCGACGGCATTTCGTTCTCCGTGAGGATGGGCGAAACCATTGCCTTTGCGGGCCCTTCCGGATCAGGCAAGTCAACCCTTGTCAAGCTGCTGGTGGGACTGTACAAACCGCTGAAAGGGGAGATACTGTACAACGAGACGCCGTCTGACCGAATAAGGCTGAACCAAATGCGCCGACAGCTGGGCTTTGTCACCCAGGACACCCAGCTGTTTGCCGGCACCATCAGGGAAAACCTGCTGTTTGTAAAAGCCGACGCCACAGACACGGAGATGATGGATGCCCTGCACAAGGCTTCCTGCGAAAGCATACTGAGCCGCTCCTCACATGGCATTGACACGGTGGTTGGCGAGGGGGGCATGAAACTGTCAGGTGGTGAGAAGCAACGCATAGCCATTGCCAGGGCCCTGCTGCGTAATCCGCGGCTGCTGATATTCGACGAGGCAACCTCTGCACTCGACAGCCTGACTGAAGAGGATATCACGAACACCATCCGGGCGATTTCCATGGTAAGGGGACGGATGACAATCCTGATCGCCCACCGCCTTTCCACCATCATGCACGCCGATGTCATTTACGTGCTCGAGAAGGGTAAGATCGTGGAAATGGGGTCGCACGAGGAACTGTTGAAAATAAGGGGATTATACTACGCTATGTGGCGGCAGCAGATCGGAGAAAGAAGGCAGCCTGGCCATCTCTCCTATTCTTGAGCGTATGTCAATTCCCACGGGACATTCAACCTTGCAGCTTTCACAACCACGGCAGGCCGACGGATCCACCCCTGACGCGCCGAAGGCCCTGCGAGCCTGGTCAGGATTGCCATATCCGAAAGCGTACATGTGGCTTCTCATCACCACCGGTATGTTGAGTCCGGAAGGGCACTGGGGTACGCATCTGCCGCATTGCTGGCAGTGAAAGGCCGTGGATGTCAATCCCTCAGGTGGCTGCAGGTCCAGCAATTCCTGTTCGCTGAGAGTCAGGTTCTCCATCAATCTCACATCCTGGTATATCTGTTCATAAGTCGAACAATCCGGCACCGCAGTGTGAATGTTATTGTTCTGCAGGACCCATTTAAGGGATGCAGAGGGATTGACAGGCAGTTTTCTTTCCCTGTCCCAGTAACCGCCTGCCATCGTTTTCATGGCAATGATGCCAAGTCCCCTCCCCGCAGCATAATCTATCGCTTCCTGTGTTTCAGTCAGATTCTCAAGCCGGAAGTTGTAGGCAGTCATGACCAGGTCATAAACTCCCGTGTCGGCCGCTGCATGTATGGCCTCAGGCTGGAACATGTGGGTGGCAAGACAAAGGTACCTTGCTTTTCCCTGCTTCTTCAGCGACTCAACCGCCTTCAGGTAGGGCTCGAAATACACCGACTCCTTCCTGGCGCCATAGGAAAGGACGAAAATATCCATATAATCCAGCTGCAGCCGTTTCAAACAGGATTCCGCGCGGTCCAGCAGATCCTGTCCCGACGCTCCTGCCCTGAAAAGTCCGTTGGCCTGGTCGACCGTGCCCAGGTCCACCGCACCAGTCATGATCAGGTACGAATCCCTCGGCCTGCCTTTCACCACCTCTCCTATGACCTTTTCGGCATTGCCGTTGTAATAGGATTCATGGGTTGCCAGCAGCCGTATGCCCTCATCCAGTGCCAGCCGTATCATGCCCGGATTATCCGTCGAGGCAACACCCATGCTGATGACCGGCAGCCTGATCGCTGTTTTACCCAGCGTCCTGTAAACGATCTTTTTTTCCTGTCCTGATACGGACGCCTGTCTTGCAGATGCGCAGGAAGCAAAAGATGCCGCTGCGGAGCCTGTAACTGTCACCAGGCTGTTTTTAATGAACCTGCGCCGGCTGTAATCCATAGTCATTATGTATTGTTTTCAAAAAAATGTTCCGGAGGTTTGTTCTTGGCTAATCACCTGTAAATCATAGTCATTGATTCGTTTTACTCATCGGATAGCTTTGCCCGGTCAATCAATTCATTGATGAAACCTACTCGTTATGTTATTTGCCACGCTCATGAGATCGCTTTGCCAGGCTGTCAATATTGCCTGCAAGAGTGTCTCATGCTCTCTTACGGAGCACCTGAAGGGCACATAGATAACCTCCATAGATGGCACCTGAAAAACCCCCGCCGGTGGCACCCCATGCAGAGGCAAAATAAAGATTGTCAGGAAGTGCTGACAGGTCAATTGCTTTGCGTGAGGGATTCTGTGCAAAACCATAAACAGCCCCGCCGGGATTCAGGGTGTATCTCCTTAGCGTAAGGGGTGTTGCCACTTCTTTATGAGAAATGATGCGCCTTATTCCCGGTATCAGCCTGTCAAGCCTTTGGATAAAGACCTCAGCCACATAACTCTTTTTGGAAAGATAGTCTTTTCTGTCAATCCTTTCCCAGTCGCTCAAATAATCAATGCAGCAGACGGTTCCGACATCCTTTCCTGCCGGTGCAAGTGCCGATCCCACCTGTCCGTAATCAACAAATGTGAAACTACGCCTTGAAAAGTCATCCCTGTTGTTGACAGCGATATCCTTTTGGCAGGAGATGCTGCTGTCAAACACAAATGTCGAGTAAAATCCGAAACCGAGCTCCCTGACGGGCCTGGCAAAGCCCAGGTAAAGGGTTAGCAGGGAAGCACCGGTCTGCTGGCCATTCAGAGCCTTCTTCAACTCATGAGCGTAATCGTGTGGTAACAGATCCGCCACGGCAGGCATGGCCGCATTGGCAATGACGATGTCTGCCTGAGCTTCCATGAGGGTTTCAGGCGACCTGCCCCTCCGTTTGTATGTCACCCCCTTCACCCTATGGCCTTCCGTGGTAATGCCGGTGACCAGACGGTTCAGAAGAACCTCGCCGCCGTGTTCACTGATATAGCGTGCCAGATGGTCAGACAGCTTCTGCGAACCTCCTTTGATGAAGCTTGCCCCGCCGCTGTAATAGCTGCCCTGCGATATGGAATAATAAGACAGCGACAGTGAGTAGGGATCATCATGGTAATAGCCGAGGTTGCCCAGCAAAATTAGTTTAAGCTCCTCATCCCGGATGATGGAATCGAGGAAAGTGCCGATGCTTATGTCTTGCTGCCCTTCCTCAAGAACCTTCTTCTTGGGCTTCATCAGCTGCTCAAAATAAGACCGGATACCCTCACTTTCACCCGGGAAAAGAGCATTCAGCCTTTCTGCCGCAAGCACCGGATCATGGGGTAAGGTGATTTCGGTATTGTTGTGCACAAAATGATAGAATTCCGGCAGCGGAACGAATTCAACCCGCCGAAACACTTCCAGGTCATTGAATATGCGGGTTGTCATATCGCCGGGAGAGGGACCGTACATTTCGTGCAGTCCCACTTCCATCGTTAAATCACCCCTGTTGAAGGTGGTGGCATAGCCTCCCGGCCGGTCGTGCTGTTCAATGACAAGCACCTTCCGGCCCTCCCGGCACAGCTTGGCCCCGGCCGTCAGCCCCCCCAGTCCAGATCCGATTACGATTGCATCATATTTACCTTGCATAAATTTATTTGTATCGTAGGATTCTATTGTAAAATGCAGTCTATAAGGTATCTCTTTACTCCCGATCTCAGAAGCTACGAAGGTATCGGGTACCGTTTGAACTCACGTGAGCGGTCGAACAGGTACCTGTAGGTGACATATTCCTTGGCAACCACACAGCCCAGTGACATGAAGATCTTTTTCATCCGGGGATTGAAGTCGGCAACCCATGAGAATTCGATTTCAGTGTAACGGGGTTTGGCGGCAAACACCCTGACCAGATTTTGTATGAAGGCGGACTCGATTCCCCGGTTCTGGTAGGTGGGAACGACCCCCATCAGCACCCCTTTTGCCCTTGTCATCGTATGTCTGCTTTTGAGCCAAATGAATTTCACCATACCCAGCCAATCAAGCTTTCCGTTCAGGTGCCTGAGTATCTGGTTCAGATCCGGGAACATAAGAAATATGGCTACCGGCCGGCCTTCGTGATAGGCCAGCCAGATGAACTCCTCTTCCACAATCGGCTTTGCCTTTTTAAGTGTGGCTTTAATATAGGCCGGATCCAGCGGTTTGAAGTGTTTTTTAAAAGACGCCCATGCTTCGTTGTAAACCTGTGCAAAATCTCTGGTCAGTTTTTCTTCCTCCTTCCATGTAAAATGCCGGAACGTGTATGCCCCCTGACTCAGGATGCGTTCCGCGATCCTGGATATTCTTTCCGGCAGCGGCTTTGTAATATCAAGATGAAATCCTTCCATCCGGTAGTAGACCTGAAAGCCGTATGCCTCGAAAAGATCACTGTAATAAGGTTGATTATATGGCACATCGAAGGAGGGATGTGTAAATCCCCTGACCAGCAGTCCCCAGTATTTGTCCGTCTCCCCGAAATTAATGGGACCGTCCATGGCTTCCATCCCCTTTCCCCTGAGCCACTCCCTTGCTGTGTCAAACAGCAGGAAAGCCGCATTTTTGTCGTCGATGCATTCAAAAAAACCCATGCCTCCCGTTGGCTGTTCATAGGTGCCGGCAATGTCAAAATCCACAAAGGCGGCAATTCTTCCGATGAGTTCGCCGATGCCATCTGTAAGGACCCACCTTTCAACGGCGCCGTGACCAAAATAAGTGTTTTTACGGGGATCGAAAACCGCTTTGATATCTTTATCGAGGGGACATACCCAGGTGCCATCATTCCTGTTGATCCGACGGGCCGTGTTCAGGAACATGGATTCCGTTTTTTTGTCCGTGACTCTGATGAGATCCATGATAGTGGAAGAGAAAGGCGGTTATTTTAAATAAATCTCCGCGATCAGATCCTTGTATTTGTCCGCTATGAATTTGCGCCGCAGTTTGAGCGTGGGAGACAGCTCACCGGTGGCCGGTGTCCATTCCTCACCGATAAGCCGAAAGCGGCTGAGCCGCTCATGGGGACTCAGACGGCCGTTCAGCCTGTCGATCTCTGAAGAGAAAAGGGACAGCACGGCGGGATGCCTGACCAGCTGCCCGCTGTCATTGATGATCAGGTTATTGGCTTTTTTCCATTCCTCCAGATGCCTGAAATTGGGTGAGATCAGTGCGCTGGCAAACTTCTCATGCTCACCGATGACCATAATCTGATCGATGATGGACAGCTCCTTAAAGATGTTTTCAATGAGCTGGGGTGCAATGAATTTGCCGTTTGACAGTTTGAAGATCTCACTCTTTCGGTCTGTGACCTTCAGGAATTTGCCTTCTTCTATATGGCCAATGTCGCCTGTATGGAACCAGCCCTCATTGTCAAAAACCTGGCGAGTCAGTTCAGGATCTTTGTAATAGCCTGAAGTGACATTGGGTCCCCTGCAAAGTATCTCCCCGTCATCGGCGATTTTTATCTCAACCCCTTCAATCACGGTGCCCACTGACCCGAGTTTTACATTTCCCTTTTCGGTCCTGTTGATTGTAATGATGGGCGATGTTTCCGTCAGGCCATACATGTTTATTATCTTAATGCCCGCTGCCCAGAAGATTCGTTCGAGCCTTGGCTGAAGACTGGCGCCCCCGCATCCGGCGATCCTCACCCTGCCACCCAGCGCCTTCCTCCATTTGCTGTATACCAGCCGGTCCGCTATCTTGTGCCTGATGCTGTATATGATGCCGTTCTCACCGAAAGGATTGTATGTCAGTCCCACTCCCACCGCCCAGAAAAACAACTTTTTCTTGAAACCTTCCAGTTTGCTGCCCTTTGATATGATGCCCTCATAGAATTTCTCCAGCACCCTGGGTACGGCATCAAAACCGTCAGCTTTTATTTCGGCCATGTTGGCCGCTATGGTGCCCATGTTTTCAGCATAATAAATGCCGGCACCGCTGTACTGGGTCTGATAGTTGCCCAGCCTGCCTCCCACATGGCACAACGGCAGTATGCTGAGGTATTTGTCCTCCTGCCTCAGCCTGAATATCGAGGCAGCGGCAAGGAAGTTGCTGACCATATTCCTGTGGCTGAGCATGACTCCTTTTGCCTTTCCCGTTGTTCCTGAGGTATAGATAAGGGAGGCAAAGTCCGAGGGAAGAATGCTTTTTTTGATTTCCTCAATCTTCCGGCGGTGTTTGTCATCGTTGGCATCGCCGGTTTCCAGGATCTCCTTCCAGTTCCTCACCCCTTCCACTTCGTCAAAGCAGAAGACGGGCACCGGCAGTCCGGAAGAGGTGAAGGCGGCAGGAGCCACCATCCTGTATATTTTCCTGTCTGAAACCAGGATAAGCTTCGGATCACAGTGGCCAATAATGTAGCTGTACTCGGACGTGCTCAGGGAGGTGAATACGGGAACGTGGACAGCGCCGATAATGGCCATGCCCATATCAACGAAATTCCATTCAGGACGGTTTGTTGAAACCGTAACTATTCTGTCGCCCTTTTGTATGCCGGTTTCAAGAAGCCCATAACCAACACGATAAGAATAATCAAAGTAATCTTCCGCACTGTACCTGATCCAAACACCATCCTGTTTGATGCACAGGGCATCTTCCTTTTTGCCGTAAAGCTCCCTGTACCTGTCTAAGAGATCAAAGGTCCGTTCCATATTAATTTTCTTGTTTGTAACCCATGTTGCCGGATAGACTTTTCCCTTCACCCCGGGAAAGCAAAAGCTGACAATTATCGAAATATAAGCAATTTCCTGATCAGCGGGTTTCGGGGTGACAATTATTTTAAAGATTACGGCGCAGCAGGGAACTACTCAAAATAAACAATGGGTAAAAATCGTTTATTTATTGCAACAGTGGTTTGGCGTAATAAAGCTGTTCATTTGTAAAAGATTTTTTCTCAGGCTTTTGAGAAGTGTTAACTTTAAATCAAAAAAAGATGAAAACTCTTTTTTCAGTGCTTGGCACGTTGGCCTTTATGGCCGTTTTAATGATTTCATGTGACCGTAACGAATCCGGCGATGATGCCAGGCTCAGGTTATATCTGACTGATGCACCGGGTCAGTTTGAGGAAGTCAATGTAGACATAGCAGGAGTTGAGGTTATTATTGACGGCACGAGGATTGAACTCGATGTGGAAGGCGGTGTGGTCAACCTGCTTGAGCTGACAAATGGCAGGCAGACCCTCCTGGCTGACCAGCCGGTTCCTGCAGGTACACTAAGCCAGGTTCGCCTGATCCTGGGTGAGAATAACAGTGTCAAAGTCGATGGAGGGGTCCATTCGCTCGTCACGCCCAGCGCACAGCAGTCAGGTCTTAAATTCAATGTGCACCGGGATTTCGTACCTGAGTTTGCCTATGATTACATTATTGATTTTGACGCTGCCAGATCGATCGTAAAGACCGGCAGTGCCAAATACATCCTGAAGCCCGTGATCAGGGTATTTTCGGAGGTCGCTTCAGGGGCAATAAAAGGCAATGTATTTCCTCCGGAGGCTAAAACGTTGATCCATGCGATCTCAGCCGCGGACGATACCTCCTCGACAAGAGCAGATTCTGTCTCAGGGGATTATGTGCTGAGGGGCTTACCGGAAGGATTTTACACTTTGAAATTCATTCCCGACACCCACCGTTATGATGACACTGCGACTATTGAAAATGTTGAGGTAG
>JAXDCR010000261.1:0-7371 GCA_034677845.1 Bacteroidales bacterium
AATTTGTTATCCCTGAAATATCCGGTGTATTTGTCCCCGTTGGGAAAGAAATAAATCCCGTACCCGTTCTGCACGCCGTTTTCCCATGCCCCCACATACCTGGCACCGCCGGGCCACTCATAGGTTCCCTGGCCGCCGAACTGGTCATTCACCCACATGCCGTCGTACCATCCGCCGTCGGGAGCCCTGAGCATTCCCCTGCCTTCACGCTTGCCGTTGACAAAGCTGCCTTCATAACGGTACCCGTTGGCATAGACATAGGTTCCTTTTCCTTTCTCACAATTGCCGTATACGCATCCCTGGTCGTCCTGACCCGTTGCCGACATGCTAATGATGCAGGCTATCGTGCACAACCATGTTTTCATATCCGTGATCAATGCCATTTGCTGCTTGTACGTAATTTGTCAGCCTGTGTTGCGGCGGCTGAAGACAACTTTCACAGGCAGTCCTGCTGTCTGACACATGCAAAGGGCTTATGGCTTTTTCAGCCATCGCACGATCCGGGGCAGTCTGTTCAGGTATACCCGCTGATAAATGACAGGCCGTGCCCCGAATGTCGAATTGAAATAGGCAACGCCCGGGATATTGGAGCCGGCGAAGTCGAATACCATTCCCGAACCTGCATTTCCCAGTATGGCATGGCTCACCAGCAGGTACATGGCATGCATCTGTCTGCCCTGCTCCGAGGAAGCACAAACCTGGAAAACCAGTCGCCGGTCATCACCCAGAAACCAGGCTGCTGCGACAAGTTCTCCTGAAGCGGTGCGCACACCCAGCAAGCGGCCGCATCCCCTGGCCAGCGACTCGGATACCACCTTCACGAGCAGGGAGTAAAAATTCCTGCCCAGGTATCTGACCCTGGCTTCAAGGTGCCTGCCGATAAACTCTGTGAATTGTGAATTTGAGATGGCAGGGTCGGGGTAAAGTCCCCATTCGCCTGCCCGGCGGATGTTCCTCCGGCAGTTCCGGCTGAAACCCGAGGAAAGCAATTCCGCGGAAGGCGCCAGCGGCAGCAGAAAAGTTTTTCTGGGTATAAGTTCCCATTCCTTTGCAGAGCAATGATTTGATTCATTGAGGTTGATGTCGATAAAACTGTACCTTCCGGGAATGGCTTTCAGAAATTCGTCTGTCATGTGATCAGACAGGGTGCTCTGTGAGAAAACACCAAGTTGCTGGGTGAAAAAAGGCTGGTAGAGGTAGTGTATGCCGAAACGGGTATTGCAGGTGAGGGGCATGACCGCCTGGTAATCATCCAGTACCAGTGCGTGCCATCCAGGGCACACCAGATCAAGGTACCAGGCCCGTGCATAAGGAAGCGGCTGAAGCGACCCCCCCAGGCAACAATCCCATTTGTCTTTGTCAATATCCCGGTGTAGAATGCTGCGGATCACTTATCCGGCCGTTAGTGCGGTTAAATGAACTTGATTTTGACCGCAGCCAGCAGGCTCATCTTGAAAAGAAGCCACCCATGCCTGAACCGCCTGATCTGTGTGGTCCCGTATTTCCGTTCCCGGTACCTTACCGGAATCTCGGCAATGTCAAGATTCAGCCGTGAAGCACCGAACAGCAGATCGAAATCACCAAAGGGATCAAAATCTCCGAAATAACTCCGGTTGGCCTTGATATTCTCATAGTTGCTTTTATAAAGCACCTTGGTGCCGCAAAGCGTATCCTTAAGCCTTTGACCGAGGAGGTATGAAAAGAACCAGCTGAAGAATTTGTTGCCCAGCAGGTTCAGAAAGCGCATAGCCTCCTTCTCCATCGGATAGACAAGACGGCAACCATTGATCATCTCTCCCTTCCCCTCGGAAAGGGCCTTGTAGAACTTCGGGAGCTCCTCCGGAGGCGTGGTGAGATCAGCATCCAGGATCATCAGAACATCACCGCTGGCGGTATCAAATCCTTCCCGCACCGCATTGCCCTTCCCCTTCCCGCTTTGCCTCAATACCCGTATGTTTTTTTCAGGGTAGCGGTCTCTTGTGCGCAGCATCTCCTCCCAGGTGCCGTCGGTTGACTGTCCTTCCACGAAAATGAATTCCTGTGACAGACCAAAGACAGGCGTGCGAAGGACCAGCTCCTCAATGTTGCCTTTCTCATTGCGGGCAGGCACTATGATAGACACCGGGTAGTGCTTTACGGCACAGACAGAAGGACGCGCAGTGATGAAGTTTATGAGTCCCAATGCATTCAATACCGGCAAATTGACCAGAAACCTGTTGAAGATAAAATGAATCAAAGGCACATACCTGGGCACCAGTATTTTCCTGAAGCTGCTGATCACCTTGAAACCTTCCATCTCAAGAAGCGCTCCGATGTCAAAAGGCGTAAGCCAGTTGGGACTGGGCGACCGCTGCTTCAGGCCCAACCGTTCAATGAGTTTAAGCAAGGGCTCCCAGAGGAAATTGTAGTTTGATATGACAATTCGGGTGGAAGGGCTGCAAAAGCGCTTCATATGGCAAAGCACCGCCTGTACGTCCCACAACACATGAAGCAGATCTGACATAATAATATAATCAAAGCTAAACTCTCCGCCGGCAAAGTTTTCCGGCAGGCTGAAGTCAGCCGCACCGGCACAGATGAACTGCAGGTACGGAAACTGCCTGCGGGCAACTGAAATCATTCCGGCAGAAAAATCAACACCCACGCCCACCGAAGGTTTGACGGCCGCCAGCAATTCGCCTGTGCCACAACCCAGCTCAAGCACCTTGCTGTTTTCAGGTATCAGGAAGGAAAAATATTTTTCAAGGCTGCGGTGATAAAAGCGGTTTCTTTTCTTCCACTTTAACCGGTACCCGGCAATACCTTCAAAATAGTCTCTTATCTGCTGCTCCGTTTTCATGAGTGAAATGGTGCCTTGTCAGGAAACAGAAATAAAATTAGCATATACCAATTTTAATCAATTTTTAATTACTTTGTGCAGCATGCTTATAGTAATCTTTCCCTGACAGGCATTCCGGTAAAACGCCTTATGAGGCTGTTGACGTACTTATACTGCCCGGGAACAAAGCCTTGATGGTAGGCGCGTACAGAAAACAGAGGAAAGATCACTTAAATGTTGCATCCGGTGCTGAGAATGCATAAACAATACATCCGGGATCAACGATTGATGAATCCAGGGAACAGTAATAAAGCCGGCCGTAAAAGCCACCATTCCGGTATGAAGAATCATAACCGGGGAGACCATGGGGCAGGCAAGGCTGTTAAGGTCGCAGGCAGCCAGGAACAGCGGAAGTCAGGTGCTCACCGCGCAGATACCCCTGCACCGGGCGACAGGAGAGCTGCCCGCAAATCTGCAGGAGGCAAAAAGGAAACTTACCCGGCCGGCAGACCTGACGCCTGGTTCGAAAAACACATGCATGTCGTTTTGTATGTGTCTTTGCTGCTGACCTTTTTTTTCGGCATCTTTTTGTTTGACATAAAGATCAGCACCGGGGGTGACGATTCGACCTACATTGAAATGGCAAATGATTTTGCCAGAGGCATTTCGTATCCTTCCTGGCACGGACCTCTATATTCCGTTTTTCTCAGTCTGCCGCTGGCACTTTTTGGTGTTAATGTATTCATTCTGAAAATTTTTTCATTTGCCTTCATAGTAGCACACCAGATCCTGTTTTTTTTCACATTCAGAAAACACGTTCCTCCGGCTGTTTTTAGCCTTATCATGCTTATCGTTTCAGTCAATTCAACGCTGCTTTATTTTGCCAGCCAGACATACAGCGAGGCCATGTACATGTTCCTTCAGTCGCTCGTCATCCTGTTGTTTGTCAACATATATGACACACTGGAGCAGGAACGGCAGAAACCCGGAAGACAGGAAGTTATCAACTGGATCATCCTTGGATTTTTCACCCTTTTGCTCAGCCTGACCCGTAACATAGGCGTGGTGGCACTGGCAGCCATGCTGTTTTTTCTTCTTATCCGGCGCCGGTATATGGCGGCCCTGATGCTTGCGGCTTCCTTTGCCCTCTTCCTTGTCCCATACAAAATCTACAAGGCGCTCGCCTGGAACAGTCCGGGAAGCGGAGGCTCCAGCCAGTTCAGTGAAATACTCCTTGTCAACCAGTACAACCGTGCAGAAGGTTATGAGAACCTGGAGGGCATGGTTGTCAGATTTTTTGAAAATGCCAGACTTTATCTGTCGAAGCACCTGATGGTCGGCCTGGGCCTGCGGGAGACCGGATCAACGGACACAAGCTGGTTCATTACTTTCCTGATAGCCGCCCTGCTCATCATTGCCTTCCTGTATGCAGGCCGGAAAAACAAAACGATCCAGTTCATCACGATTTATCTGGGGGCTTCCATGGCAGCCACTTTTATTGCCCTTCAGCAATCATGGGACCAGATGAGGATGGTCGTCATCTATATTCCCATGCTGCTTGCCGTAATATCATGGGGACTTCTGCAAGTGGCCGAAAGAAAAGAATATGGCGTGGTCCGCTGGTTGCTGGTGGCCATGCTAGCCGTGATCTTTGTAAGGACGCTTGGTCAGACCACTGAAAAGATGAAGGCCAACCGTGAGATTCTTGCAAGAAACCTGAAAGGCGACAAGTACTTCGGGTTCAGTCCCGACTGGCAGAACTTTCTGAGGATGAGCGAATGGGTGGGTGAGAATATCCCTGACAGTGCCAATGTGGCATCGCGCAAACCTTCCATGTCATTCATCTACAGCAAAGGCAGGGAATTTTACGGTATCTACCGGCTACCTGCCGAGGTGCCCTCTGACCTTCTGAATGCCATCAGGGCAAAGGAAGGTGAGCTGCTGGCTGTGCCAAACAGCGATCTGGCGAAGCTCGACGCGTACCGGCAGATGACCCTCCGCCTCCACTCAGCCGCCATCGTGTCATCCGGTGACAGCCTTTACACAGTATTTCCTGCTGGCGCCCCTTCATCTGACATCATCTCTGACGCTGCCGCTGCGGGTGATCTGAGGCTGATGCCTGCCGATTCGCTGCTGAAACGAACGGAGGCAATGCCGGGAACAAGCTATGCCGTATCACCCGATACACTGGTGAATCTGCTGATCAGAAACCATGTTGACTATATTCTGGATGCCAGCCTCAGGGTGGATCCAAATGCAAACACCGGCAGGATCATAAATACCATTCAGCGTTACATGTTCTTCATTGAGCAGAAGTACCCGGGGATCATTAGCCTTGTCCGGCAGATGGGAAATGATTCAAACGAGCCGGCCTGGCTTTTCAGAATTAATTACGATTACTACGGACTTAAAAACGAAAGCTGAAGTGATGACTTCCGACATTCATACAGCAATTCTGATAGGCGCCGGCAACCTCGGTTGGCATCTGGGTCACAGGTTGAGGGAATCAGGCGTCAGGATCCTTCAGGTTGTCAGCAGGAGCAACGCTTCTTCCGCTTCCCTGGCCGTCAGGCTGGCGGCAGATCATGGCATATTTCCCGGTGACATGGCCGGTGGCGCTGATGTTTATATTATTGCCGTTACGGACGATGCCATTCCCCGGGTAATAAGCGAAGGGAACTTCGGGGATGCTCTCGTGGTGCACACAGCCGGCAGCATTCCCATCGGTGTGTTCGGCGAACGGTTGAGACGTTGCGGAGTGCTTTATCCCCTGCAGACCTTCACAAAAGAACGCAGGGTGGAATTCATCGAAGTGCCTGTTTTTATAGAGGCTTCTGCACCCGCTGTGCTGCCGGTTGTGAAATGCCTGGCCGAAAAGATCTCCCCCCTTGTCTTTGAAATGACATCGGAAAAAAGGAAACTGCTTCACCTGGCAGCCGTATTTGCCTGCAACTTTGCGAACCATATGTTTGCGCTGGCAGCGGAAATGGCCAAAAAGGAAAATCTTCCTTTCAACCTGCTGGCGCCATTGATCAGGGAAACAACCGGGAAAGCGCTGTCCATGCCGCCACTTGAAGCCCAGACGGGTCCCGCCGTCCGGAAAAACAATTCAGTCATGGCGGAGCATCTGTCCTTGCTTGAAAACGAACCGGAACTGCAGCACCTCTACCGGCTCATCAGTGCAGACATTATCCGGCTGAATGAAAAGGAAAGTCACCATTCCTGAATGTTGTCAAATCTTGAATAAACCAATCGTCAATGACTGATTTCACCATGCATCTGCAACCCATACGGGCCTTCGTTTTTGATGTTGACGGGGTCTTCACCGATGGCAGCATCCTGCTTCATCCGATGGGCGAGTTTCTGCGTACCATGAACATCAAGGATGGATTCGCGGTTCAGCATGCCATAAAAATGGGTTACCATGTGGCCATCATAACCGGAGGGTACTCCAGAACAGTTCGCCGAAGATTCACATACCTGGGAATCAAGGATATATATATGAAAAGCCTTAACAAGACACTTGCTTTTGACGACTTCTGTTCAAAACATAATATTGAACCTCGGTATGTTGCATATATGGGTGATGACCTTCCTGATTACGAGGTGATGCAGAAAGCGGGACTGCCGGCCTGTCCCGCCAATGCTGCGGAGGAGATCCGCCAAATCGCAAAGTACGTGTCGTATCTGAAAGGGGGAGAAGGCTGCGTCCGTGACATCATCGAAAAGGTGCTCAGACTTCACGGAAAATGGATGAACAGTGAGGCTTATCAATGGTAAAAAGCCGGAAACACATGGCAACCTGGTTAAAGCTGGTACGTTTTCCCAACCTTATGATCATGGCCGCCACTCAGATCCTGACAAGGCAGTGTCTGATGCGGCCCGTGCTGGGAGTCGGCGGTCTTGAACTCCAGATGGAGGCAGGGATGTTTGCCCTGCTTGTCTTTTCAACAGTGAGCATAGCTGCAGGCGGATATGCCATAAACGACTATTTCGACCGCAGGATAGATCTGGTAAACAAGCCGCATCAGGTGATTGTCGGATTATCAGTTTCCCCGCGGGCAGTGACCGCATGCCATCTTGTGCTCACCCTTGCAGGCATCATGGCAGGAACCTGGGTATCCTACCGCACGGAACAGCTGCACATGTCACTTGTCTTCTTCATCGCAAGCGGACTGCTATGGTTTTATTCAACAACATACAAACGGCAGTTGCTGCTGGGTACTTTCATCATTGCCCTGCTGACAGCCCTGATTCCTTTTATGGTGCTTTTGTTTGAAATACCTTTGCAGGCATCTGTTTACGGATCAGTGGCCAGAGAAACACTCAGGCATCTTATGAGGTGGGTGGCCGGGTTTTCTCTTTTTGCCTTCCTGCTGAATGCTGCCAGAGAACTTGTCAAGGATGCGGAGGATTTTGAGGGTGACAGGGCCTTTGGCAGGCAGACACTTCCCGTTGTGGCCGGCACAGGCATCACGAAGGCAGTCATTATCCTTCTGCTGTCAACGGTGACAGCCCTGGTGCTGGCAGCCTGGTTCCTTTACCTGCCCGAT
>JAXDCR010000262.1:0-7669 GCA_034677845.1 Bacteroidales bacterium
CCATGACAGCCTGCCATACCGCAGGAGGCCTGAAGAACCGGAAAGACGAAAGAATCGAAACGCACAGGTTTTATTTCATCAATACCGACCGGATCATGCATGCAGGAGGTCAGCATCAGATTTGCCAAATAAAATGCAAGGATGCTTACCATAGTTCCTATATCAGGAAGTTTGAATGCCAAATTTCAAAGCCGAATTTGGAATTCAGCCCGGCTCATGTACAGATTAACGTGTAATTTAAGCTATTATACAAAAGCACAGCCTGTTCTAACTGTCCATATCAGATGCATGCTGCCTTGACATATACCGTATCGGGTACCAGGCAGCAAAAAAGCCCACAATCAGTACCAGTAACAACGTGAGAAGCACGTCGGCAGCCTGAACCTGCACCGGATATGCGTCAATGACAAAAGTACCCGAACCCTGCAGTTTGATCAGCTCAAACCGCATCTGGAGCCAGCATACCAGGAGTCCCGCCACCACCCCCGTTGCCGCCCCTGCGACAGAGATCATCCATCCTTCAAAAAGAAAAATTCTTTTAATCTGAGTCGGGTTTGCCCCCAGGTTTCTCAGCGTGATGATGTCTTTTTTCTTTTCTATGATAAGCATTGTCAGTGTTCCGATCACATTGAATGAAGCAATGAAAAGAATGAAAACGAGGATGAAGAAAATAGCCCATTTCTCTGTCTGCATGGTTTTGTAGAACAGTTCATTCTGCTGATAACGGTTGCGGACCACGTAAGAGTTCCCCATGATTTGCTTCATTTTTTCCTGCAAGGTGGGGTCTATATTATCCTTTGATGTTTTTATGTCGATGGAGGTAATTTCACCGGGATGGTAACCGAAAAGATCCCGGGCATATTCAAGCGGTACGATTATGTAATTGGAATCAAAATCCTGCTCAACCGAAAAAATCCCGGCAACCGGTATGAAACGGCGGTTAAGGGCTCTTTCTGCATCCAGAGATACCTGGGCCAACCGGCGGGGGGCGTACAGGATCAGCTGCCGCGGAGAGTTCAGAATGACATTCAGGAAAATTTTAATACCGTATCCGATCAGGGCAACATTTTCAGATCCGTTGCGGAGAACCGGCCGGCCTTCCACGACCATGCTGTCAAGTCCCGTTAATGCCAGATAATTGTCGCTCACCCCGCACACAGTGGCAATGGTCTGTTGTTCATCATATCTAACAAGGGCTTTGTCCTCAAGTGCACAGGCAACATCCATCACGCCATCAAGTCGCGAAAGTTCCGAGATCACGTTACTGTCAGGCAGAAATGTTTTTCCTTCGGCAAGCGTAATACGGATATCAGGGTTGTAAGAATTGATCAGTGAACGCACCACGCTGTCAAAACCATTGAAGACAGAAAGAATCACCACGAGGGCCATCGTGCCGACAAGCATTCCGGCCAGTGAAATGACCGATATAATGTTGATGACATGGTGAGACTTTTTAGCCAGCAGGTACCTTCTCGCTATATAAAAGGGGAAACCCAGACCGGTTAACATCAGAGATAATTTAAGATTTCAGGAGTTGCTCTATGCGCTCGAGGTAATCAAGTGAATCATCCAGGTAAAATGCCAGCTCAGGGATCAGTCTTACCTGGTGCCGGATCCGGTTGCCCAGGTAATTGCGAATGGTCTTGTTGAGGTTATTCACCAGAGACAGGGTGCCTTCTTCCTTCTTTTCCGGATATATGCTGATATAGATCTTTGCCATGCTGAGATCGGGACTTACACGCACGATTGTAACCGTAATCATTTTTCCCGCGAACAGATTCTTGCTTTCCTCCCTGAAAAAAGAAGCAAGTTCTTTCTGGATTAATCGTGATACTTTATTTTGTCTTATGGATTCCATTTAAACAGTCCTTTCGTCAGGCGAGCCAGACAGGTGAAGCCGGCGTCAAAGCCCTTCCAGATCTTTACAAAAGTATGTTTTTTAAATAACATTTTATAGTTTTGTAGCCTTGTATTTCCAGTATTTTGTTTTAAATCAGCAGATAATGAGTAAGAAAAGGGTGCTGTCATGCATTCAGCCGACCGGTGAAATCCATATTGGCAATTATTTCGGTGCCATCCAGAACTGGGTTGCGATTCAGGACAAGTATGATTGTGTGTATGGTATCGTTGACCTGCATGCCATGACAATGCCCTATGATGCCGCATCGCTTCGCAACAATACAATTCAGATGTTTATTGATCTGATGGCATGCGGCATCAATCCGGAAAAATCAGTGGTTTTTGTGCAGTCGCTCGTACCGCAGCATACAGAGCTTAACTGGATATTCAGCTGCTTTACCCCATACGGCGAACTTTCCAGGATGACTCAGTTCAAAGATAAATCGGATCAGCTTGAAAAAGGACAGAAAAAAGGTTTTATTTCGGCGGGATTATTCACCTATCCGGTGCTGCAGGTGGCGGATATCCTGATATACAAAGCCAATTTTGTTCCGGTTGGCAAAGACCAGGAGCAACACCTTGAATTGTCAAGGAATATCGCTGTGCGTTTCAACAACCAGTTTGGTAACCTATTCCCTGAACCTGAACCTTTGTTCACCAATGTACAGAAGCTGCAGTCACTGGCGGATCCGTCAAAAAAAATGAGTAAAAGCATGGGACCCCGTCATTACATAGGAATTTTTGAAGACGAGGCCTCCATCCGGAAAAAAATCAGGGCCGCTGTTACGGATACCGGAATAGAAGCTGGCCGTGGTATGAGCCAGGGTGTCGAAAACCTGTTCGCCATCATCAAGGCCTGCGGAAATGAGAGTATTTACAGGGAACTGACGGAACACTACAATCAGGGTACCCTGCAATACAAGGACCTTAAGGAAAATGCGGCCGAGTTGCTTGTCAGTAGCCTGAGGCCTTTTCGGGAGAAACGTGCGGAACTTAACGGCAGGAGGACAGAGATGGAGAAGCTGCTGAGGGAGCTGTCTGCGGTTGCAAGGAATTATGCGCAGCAGACAATAAGGGAAGTGAAAAATCTGACGGGACTCATTCTCGACTGACAGGAATAACTAAAAAGTCCTGGTGGTTGGCCAGGACCTGCCCTGGAAATCACTTTCCAGGTATATTTTAGGAAGAACTGTCATAATCAGTTTAACAAAATCTGTGCCAATCAACCCTCGCAACATCTTAAACTGAATTGCCGGTGAGTTTTTTCGCAAAATATTCCTCCCGGTCATAAAATTGATTTTTTTTTTAAATTTACTGGTCTTAAAAGTTTCGGAAACCAAATAATTGACAACAACATGGAAAAAGATCGTTTAATCAGGATATGCGGAATGCTCATTTTAGCTCTTTTCAGTGTTGACCTGCCTGCACAGGAAAGAAATGATGCCATCAAAGCATTTAATGAAGGGGTTACGACAATGAAAGATAACCCTGCCGGAGCCATTGTTTCTTTTGAAAACTGCATCAGAATTGCAGAAGAGGTAGGCGATTCTGCCGACGATATCCGCCAGAAGGCCATTAGCGTGCTGCCAGGTCTTTACTACCAGCAGGCCTATAACCTGTTGCTGGTTGAAAAGAAGGTTCCTGAATCACTGATTGCCGCAAAGAAATCTCTTGATGTGGCAGAAAAATACAATAGCACAACTGTAAAAGAAAACACACAGAAGCTTATGATTCAGGCTTATACCTCCATGGCCTCTTCATATTTCAGCAAGAATGATTTTCCCAATGCCTTGCTGGCCTTTGACAGCGTGCTGATGATCAATCCAAGCCACCTGACCTCACTGTATAACAAGGCACTCATTTACAACCGGCAGGGAAATACACCTGAATTCACCAAAAGCATTGACCTGTATCTTGAAAAGCTTAAGGATGCCGGAGATACAACAAGAATCGGACAGGCCAACAAAATTGCCATCGATTATTTCAGGGCAGCTGCATCAAAGGCAAATCAGGCCAATGACCTTGAAAATGCCCTCACCATGCTGACCACGGCATCAAAATATGGGAATGATAAGGACGTTTATTATTATTTTGCCGCAGTTTACAACAAGCAAAAGAAATATTCTGAGGCGTTGGAAAATGCACGGCTCGGCCTTGCAATGGAGACAGGCTCGGCTGAAAACAAAGCCAAATTCTATTATGAGATGGCTGTAGCTCAGGTTGGCAGGGGGGAAACAAACAATGCCTGCGAATCCTTTAAGAATGCCATGTACGGACCCTTTCTGGAAGCATCCAAGGCACAACGCACAAATATGAAGTGCCCGTAAAAAGAACACCAGGCTGGCCGGCTGCTTTTCATTCGGTGATCAGAATGACAGTCATTCCTCCTGCCGGTTAAAACCTATTCTGACAAGGGCACCTTTTCCCGGAAGGTTATCGATGTCAAGTGAAGCATGCATCGTATCAAGGATTATCTTCACGGTTGCCAGGCCGATTCCAAATCCATAGGAACGATACTTCAGGTTGTCGGCAGAAAAAAGTTCAAAAAGATTCTCCAGGGCTTTTGCGGAAAACCCCGGTCCCCCGTCGGTAATTTCAATGACTATCCTGCCTTCATATCTGTTTGTTTTGATAAAGACCTTTTCAGATTCGTGTGAATATTTCAATGCATTATCAATAATCTGATCAAGGCAGATCACAAGCAGTTTCTGGTCTGCCTGAACAATAAGGTCATTTTTTTCAAGATCACCCTGAATGACGATTCTGTCGTCATAAGCCCTGAAACTCTCAAGTGAGAGTTCTATTGTTTTTTTCAGGGAAACCGGGCCCAGGCTTATCTTGTAATTATTTGCCTTAATCTCGGTGAAAACAAGAGATATCTCCGACAGTTTGACCAGTCTCTTGACAAGAGAATTTATGGCTTGAATATATTCTTTCTGTTCAGGTGAGGTGACAATTTCCTCCAGGATAAGTGTAAATCCATGTATACCCTGCAATGGTGTGCGCAGTTCATGATTTATGTGCCTGATAAATTCATCCTTTGCCTGGTCGAGTCTGGAAAGGTCATCGTAAGCCTGTTCCAGCTTTTTGTTCGTTTCCTTCAGGCTTGCATTGGAAAGAGTCAGTTCAGCCGTTCGCTGCCTCACCTCTTCCTCCAGGGAGAGGTTAATGGCTTTCAGTGCTTCTGTCTTTTCCTTAAGTTCAAGGTGTGTTTTTACCCTGGCGATAAGTTCAGATCCGTTGAAAGGCTTAAGAATATAATCTACAGCTCCGGTTTCAAATCCCTTCAGGATATCTTCGGGCTCGGTCCTTGCCGTCAGATAAATGACTGCAATGTCCTTAGTTACAGGATCTTCTTTCAGACGGGCACATACTTCATAACCATCCATGACAGGCATGGCGACGTCTAGCAAAATCAGATCAGGGATTTGCTGCCTCGCAATTTCAAGGGCATCCTGTCCATTGGTGGCAAGCATGATGCCAATACCCTCATCGTACAGCACCTCGCTCAGGAAATTCAGGTTGCTCGGGATGTCATCCACAATGAGAATCTGATTCTTCCTTCCGGATGTCCTGTAAGGTTCCATAGTCATGGCATAATCCTGAAATTCAATTTAAGCATCCAAGGTTGTTCAGAAAGTCTTTAAACCTGGGCAGTATTTTAATGATCTGATCAATCTGATGCATCCTGATCAGTTTTGCCAAGGCCATTCCGAAATTCACAAAAGCAGGCTGATGATGTCTTTCACCGGTTTCCTGAATCACCCTGGCAAAATGATCCAGGTTGTCAAGCGAGAGAATTTTTGATACCGCGTTAAAGGCAGGGACAATTCTTTCGCTCAGGTCTGCCCGGGCTTCTTTTGACAGGGAAGGATAACCATGCAGCAATTCACTGATTCCCGGAGGAAATTCTCCTTCGGATTGATGATCAGTATTTCCTGGTTCTCCATTTTTTTGTGTTAACGGAAGTGTGAAAATGAACTGACTTCCGATGCCCGGTTCACTTTTCACGGTGATGTCACCGCCATTTTTTAGCAGCATTTCTTTGCAGATGATCAAACCGAGTCCCGCTCCCTTGTTTTCACCTGTGCCGATTTTTGTTTTCTCAGCATCAAGCTGGAACAGTTTTGGAATATCTTCTCTGCTGATTCCCAATCCGTTGTCAGCAATTATGATCTCGGCATCGTTTCCTTTCTTGCGGTACTTCAGCAAAACCTGTCCTGCCGGCGGAGTGTAATTAATAGCATTGCTGATCAGGTTCTGCAGTACAGTTGTGATCATGGCCCGGTCTGCCTGGACATAAATGTTTTCATAACCGACAAGTTCCAGATGGAGGTCTTTTCGGGCTGCCTCTTTGTTATTCATTTCCAGTACATCTTTGAGCAGGCTGGTCAGTTCAATTGTTTCAGGCTTGTATTCAAAATTTCTGCGCTGCAGACGTGACCATTCGAGCAAGTTTGAAAGAACCTTCTGCACATGAGCAGACAGGCTGTAGATCAGAGCCGAATATTGGCGGGTTTTATCAAAGTCCCTTGTATCTGAACAACGCTGCATCAGTTCAGCAAATCCCATTATTGTGTTGAAAGGATTCTTCAGGTTATGGGCAACAAATGAAAAAAATCTGTCCTTCTGGTCGTTCAGCTTTTCCAGCTCATGACCCTGCTCGGCCAGCTTCCAGTTCAGCGCCCTGTAACGTTTGTTCAGCCTCATCAGCACGTACAGCAATGTTCCGAGAATGGCAAGAAGGGCAGCTATGCCGAAAATGACCAGGCTTTTTGCCTGGTTTGATCTTATTACCTTCTGGTTTTCACTTTTGAGTGAGGCAATTTCCTTTTCCTTGTTATTCAATTCATACAAAGCCTGGATTCTTGAAAGTTGTTCTGCCTTTTCGGCAGTCAGAATGGTGTCAGATATGCTCTTTGACTCGCTCAGGTATTTGTAAGATAATTGATAGTTGTTCTGTGCGGCGTAAACATCCGACAGTATTTTTGTGGCATCCCTGGTGACAATATTGAACCGGTTCGGCCGGGATATGCTCAGGGCATTGAATGCATAATGCATGGCAGCAGGAAAATTCCTTAAATGATAGTAACTGGATGCGATGTTGACATAGACGCCGGCAAGGGCAAGAGGATCCGGTTTTTCGCCAAGAAGATCACGTACTTTATAAAAATGCTGCAAAGCATCATTATACCTTCCGATTTTCTCATATCCAAGGCCGATGTTATTCATCAGTTCAATCTGAACGCCTTCAATATTAAGGCTGTCAGCAATCATCTTAGAAACCAGAAAATAGGAAAGACCTTTTTCGACACTGTCTTGCCGGGTGAGGCTGGTACCCAGTTTCATGAAACTGACGACTATCTGTCCGTAATCGCGCAGATTCCTGTTGATGTCAACGGCCCGCTGGAAGTAACTGTCAGCATTCCTGTAATCACCCGCTGCCATATACACGGTGCCAATGTCGTTGCAGCATCGGGCAGTTTCCCTGAGAGAGCCTGTGCCTTCATAAGTTTCAAGAGCCAGGAACAAATATTCGAGTGACTTGTTATACAAAGTCCTGATCAGGTATATACCCGCCAATGCCTGCGCTGACCTTCCAATCCTGATGGAGTCGCCCATATCTTCAGCCAGGTCAATGGCCTGCTGTCCGTATTCCAAAGCCTGTTCCGGCCGCACATTCTTCAGCTCCTCGCAAAGTCTTATCAGGATATCAATTCGTGAGGCGCCACGTGCCGTCTCAAGAACCTGCAGGAGGCTGTCAGCCTGC